>WFQS01000056.1 GCA_015486915.1 Desulfobacteraceae bacterium | reverse complement strand
AAAATATGCAGTGGACCCTGTTTAAGTGGATAAAAACAGGAGGAGGGAGATACCTGTGACAAGTGTTAAAAAAAATTATTTAAATGTTAAAAATGAAATAAAAACCATTGCAGAAAACTGCGGCAGAGATCCCCATGATATTCTGCTTGTTGCAGTGAGCAAAAAGCATACTTGTGAAATAATTAACAAAGGTATAGAGGCTGGGATTGAAATCCTTGGAGAAAATTATATCCAGGAGGCAACCGATAAAATAGAGCTGATTGGCAATAAAACAGTATCCTGGCATTTTATAGGTCATCTTCAGTCAAACAAGGCAAAATATGCTGTAAAATATTTTGATTTAATTCACAGTGTTGATACGATTAAACTTGCACGGGAAATTAATAAACAGGCAAAAAAAATAAACAAGATTCAGAACATTTTAATGCAGATAAATATCAGCGGGGAAGAATCAAAATCAGGAGCTGATGAAAAAGATGCAATCATTCTGGCAGAGCAGATAAGCAGGCTGCCTAATATAAATTTACAGGGACTAATGGGCATGCCGCCGTTTTATAATGACCCTGAAAAAGCAAGGCCCTATTTTTCAGCCCTTTTCAATATTAAGGAAGCGATAAATAATGAACATATACAGGGGGTTAATCTTTTACATCTCTCCATGGGAATGAGTGGTGATTTCCAAACCGCCATTGAAGAGGGTTCAACAATGGTAAGAGTCGGAACGGCAATTTTCGGTCCAAGGCAGTGAAAACAGATATTTTTACATGAGTTTTTATACAAAAGTCTTTGTAAAAAAACGTGTAACTTTCATTTTTTGTCAGAATCTTTGATTCTTTGAGGCCGTTTAAAAGTCACCAGATCTGCCTCATGGCAGTTATAAAAGACGATCAGGGATGATATGTTTGGATCAGCTGCGAATCCGTTCAAAAATAAAATGAGCAAAAGGAGACAAATATTATGTGTGAATCAAATGTATATTTAAAATCAAACGGAACAGAAGACCTTGTAATGGAAAATGTAGCATTAATTACACCTGAGAAAGGTGATAAATTCATTTTAAAAGGACTTTTTGGGGAAACCATGGAAATTGCAGGACAAATTGAAAATATAAATCTTATTTCCCATAAAATTGTTTTTAAAAAATAAAAGAACAATAGTTTACCTTTTATCCTGTGCCGGTGAGGTTTTGATATTTAAGGATCGAAAATTTTATAAGTTGAACGAAAATGATAAATCAGATAAATTACTGGATTGTAAAAAGAATAATTGAAAAAAAAATATATTTGATCTATGATCGCAAATATTTTAATTTAAATTGACATAATTAATACTAATTAAAGAAAATTATTGAATGGAGATGCCAAATGAAAAAAATTAAATTATTTTTGGGATTTATCGTCTTAGTACTCATTGGACTTGTGATTTATCAAAACTGGCCTTTTTTCTCTGCGGAACCTGCTCTTAATTTAGATCTGTTTTTAAAGTCCTGGCACTGGACAACATCTGGTATCAACAACATTGCATACTGGGGCGGGTGTTTTGTAATAGGTCTGATCATAAGCGGGTTTCTGGGTATCTCTTCGAAACTAAAATCTAAAAAAACCATAAAAGCATTAAATTCTACTATTGAATCACACCTTAAAATCATATCTTCTTTGAAAAATGAACTGGAAGCTTTAAGAAATGATCCCTACAAGAAAATCCCGGATAAAGAGGAGACTGCCTGATACGGATAATAATTTATATTTTTTGTTATGACCTGCCAAAAAAATACCCCTATGATGGATCAATATTTTTCCATAAAGGAAAAATATCCCGATGCAATCCTTTTTTACAGAATGGGGGATTTTTATGAAATGTTCCACGATGATGCGGAAAAGGCCGCTGATATTCTTGGAATAACTCTTACCTCAAGAAATAAGAACAAGGATAATCCTGTCCCTTTGTGTGGTGTACCTTTTCGGGCTGCAGATACATATATTGCCAAACTCATTAAACATGGCTTAAAGGTTGCGGTATGCGAACAGATCGAAGACCCGGCCCTTGCAAAGGGCCTTGTCAAAAGAGATGTGGTAAGAGTTATAACTCCCGGAATGATTCTCAATGAAGAGCTGTTAGACAAAAAATCTAATAATTTTCTTGTTGCCATGTGTATTACGGGCTCATTTGCCGGTCTGTCGTTCCTTGATATTTCCACGGGACTGTTTCGCACAACGGAAATAAAATTAAATAATGGAAGAATTCCTTCTTCTGTCATGGAAGAAGCATTACGCCTTGATGCAAAAGAATTACTTCTTCCATCTTCCTTTGAAAAAAATCCAGCCTGTAATTATATTAAAAAAATATTTCAAAATGTTCAAATCACATGGCTTGGCAGGAATGCATTCAATTTATCAGAATCAAAACAAAGACTTATTGAAGCATTTGGCACAAGAAGTCTTGAAGGATTCGGATGTGAAACCTTAAGCGCAGGAATTTCTGCTGCCGGGGCTGTGATGTTTTATGTCAGAGAAACCCAGCTCAAGGATACAGGTCATATTCTATCTCTGAAAAAATATGAGCTTGATAATTACCTGATTATTGATAATAAATCCTGCAGAAATCTTGAACTTTTAAGGAACCTTCAGACCGGTGATAAAAAGGGAACACTTTTAAGCGTATTAGATAAAACAATGACCTCAATGGGAGGAAGACTGCTTAAAACATGGATAAGATATCCGCTTGTGGACAGGAAAGAGATTGAAAAACGACTCATTGCTGTTGCAGATGCGAAAAAAAAGCCCATGGAAAGAAAAACATTTAGAAATCATCTTAAATCCATACACGATATTGAACGTCTTGGCAGCAAAATATCCATGGGTCATGGAAATGCAAGAGACCTTACTGCACTGAAGATGTCCCTTTTCAGGCTTCCCGATATTTTTCCTCTGTTAAATAAATTTTCTTCTCCCATGTTAACAGGCGCCTATTTGAAGGAAAAGGAAAAAATCATTGAAGAGCTTGTTGAACTTTCACAATTAATTCATCGGTCAATAAGGGAGGACGCTCCAAATCTCCTTAATGAAGGAGGTATAATTAAAGATGGATTCAACAGTGAACTTGATGAAATTTTTGCAATAGCAAGAGACGGAAGGGCCTGGATAGCAAAAAAAGGGGCTGAGGAAAAAGAAAAAACAGGTTTAAGCTCCCTGAAAATAAAATTCAACAAGGTTTTTGGATATTTCATAGAGGTTTCAAAGGCACAGGCAGGTTCAGTTCCTGAACATTATATCAAGAAACAAACACTTGTAAATGCCGAAAGATTTATTACAGACGAATTAAAAGAGGTTGAATCAAAGGTGCTGAATGCCCAGGAACAAAGGGCTGCACTGGAATATTCTATTTTCTGTGATATAAGAGAAACAACAGCAGGAAAAATATCCTCAATTTTTAAAATCGCCCGTTTTTTTGCCATTGCTGATGTAATTTTATGTCTTGCAGAAGTTGCAGATGAGAATAACTATACCGAACCTGAGTTCAATGAAAAAGGAAAAATCGTCATTGACCAGG
>WFQS01000055.1 GCA_015486915.1 Desulfobacteraceae bacterium | reverse complement strand
TTTGTATAAGGCCGTCCACATAAAGTGAAAATTTAATGGTATCGCCTTCCTGTACGCCATTACCGGGATTTACATTATCTTTTAATTGTGAAATATCAAAATCTGCCGAATTGGCAGATGCATATGCCGTAACTCCGTCCACACCTGAAAGAGCCTTTGCAATAGATGCGGCGGATCTTTTTGCATCTCCTCCGGAATCCTTTATGTCTATCTTTGCAGTGCCTGAAGGACTGCCGTAAACAGTTAGAGTCTGATCTTTTATGGCTCCATCCAAAGCTGAACCAACGTCAGTATTTGAGCCAAATACCTTTGCAAGACCGTCACCATCGGTTTCAGCAACCTCTTTATCACCAATGTCTGCCCCATCCATCACCGTGAGTTTGTATCTTGACTGAACCCCGCCAGGGACAGTGCCCGACCAGTTGGAAATTTTTGCATCGGATATTCCCATATCAATATTCGTTTTATTGTATTTTGCATCGGAAGTTGTCGTATCCTTGGTCCACATTGAAAAATCTTTGGTGTAATCAATTTTATCACCAAATTTAAAACTGGATAGCAGACCACTGTCATCGGTGCTGTAATTCCCTGTCACCGGCTCTGAAAAATAATCAAGGCCTGCACCCTGGGAATGCTGATAATTCATGGCCCATATCATTTCCCTTGATAATTCATTGACTTCACTCCTGTACTTTGGAATAACCTCATCACGTATTTCAAGCCAGCCTCCAAGGTTGCCCCCTTTTATGTCATCTGAAATATTAATTCTGCTGCCATATGATCCCTGCCACATGATATCCTTGTCCTTAAGGGAAAGATCATAGGAATACACCCCATTTACCAGGGGTTTACCATTGGCGGTATTAACAATCATAGCACCATTGGACTGCTCAAATGTATCAACATTTATCAGATCTCCAAGTTGCTTTACAAGAGCATTCCTCTGGTCTCTCTGATCGTTTGCCGTTTTATTTGATTCAAGTGTTATAATCTGCCTGTTCACCTCACCAATCTGCTTTGTCAGGGAATTAATCCTGGTAATTGTTGAATCAATTTCCTTGTTTATGTCAGCAGTTACGTTACTGAAATCTTCATCAGCCGTGTTAAATCTTTTTGCAAGCAGGTTAGCCTTCTCATAAACTGCCACTCTTTCAGAAGAGCCAAGTGGATTATCTGAAAGATCATGCCATGAATTCCAGAAATCTGTCATGGTATTATTAATACTTGTATCTGAATTTTCGTCAAAAAAGCTCTCTATGATATTCATATAGGATTCTGCTTCCTTAAATGCCGCCTGATTGGATTTGGCATCTACAAGTCTGTTTTCAAGCAATTTGTCAACTTTCTGCTGCACCTGTTCAACATTAACACCAGTGCCAAAAAGATGTCCTCCGTAAAGTGCCGGAGTATTGCTTGTCTGGGCTGCATTCTGGCGGCTGTAGTCAGGATTGTTTACATTGGCAATATTATGCCCTGTAATATTTAAGCCGTACTGCTGGGCAATAATTGCACCCTTGGCTATATTTAAGGTGGAAGATATTCCAGCCATGATCAGACCTCAGCATTTATAAGGCAGTTTCGCCTGACAAGAGAATCGGACATACCTGCATAAGTATAATGCCTGTCACTTGAAGCTCCCACAATCGTTGACATGACATCATTTATAACTTCAAGGTATTCCCGGACATATTTTTCATTCTCAGATGAAAGCATGCGAAGTTCATCTTTTTTAAGATTAATCTCAACGACAATGTCTGAAAGTTCTGATTTAGCCTTGTCCCGGGCGGGGATAGCCCTGATAATCTCAAAAAGATCCGCTTCTGACATATCCATATCAAAAAGTAGTGGATATAGTTTGACAATATCAGCAATTTTCTTTTTTATTTTTTCAATATCAATGGCGATTTTCTTTTTTTCTGAGCATGCAGACCACATGGATTTAATATCCATGTTAATAATATAATCCCTTTCTTTTGTCATCACAGACACAAGATCACAATAGAGGACAAGTTTCTGTTGAAGTGTCTTCAACATATTACAGGTAATTTTTTCCATATGTAACTCTCCATACTCCTATATATCGGCATTGGAATGTTCAAAATTAAAATCAAAAAAAATCAGGGTAAAAACCGGCAATTTTTTCCGGTTAAACCCCTGCAAGCCTTTAATTTTATCTTTATAGTACTCTACAGCAATATTCATACCGCCGCCGATGTCCCTGATAAAAGCCATGGTTAAAGGAAACAATCAATATCCTGCCGCTACAAAGCTACAAAAAAAATTGCCCGCGCACAAAACCACAAAAGCACAGAGCCTGCAATGAATCTAAAGACTCTGTGCCTTTACACAATATAAAAAATAATGGTTTCGTAAAAAGTCGAAAACAGCAAAATAAATATAGATAATTTCAATATGTTACGGCTGAAAAAATATCGAAAACTTACTTTTTACGAATTCAACTTCATCAAAAATTAAATGCATGAATTTTCCATCATCCGGATCGTGAAATCTGTCTGTAGAGAAAATCTTCCAGACCGATACCTCTGCCATTTTCAGATATGTTCCGGGCAAGATACTGATCATGCATTGATGTATATATATCCATACCGTTACCGTCTCCAAACAATTTATCCTCAGGTATGGTTTTACGCATGGATTTTAACATGGACTCCAGAAAAATTGATTCAAATCCTCTGCAGGCCTCATGCAGCGCCTTTTCATCTTTTTTCATAATATTTTTTCCGGAAATTTTTTTAATATCTCCTGTTTTCAGATCCGGAAAACTCATGTTATTAATCCGGTTTATAAGCTTTACCTCCATGAAATCACCATTCCCGTTAATTGTTTTTTAAAATAAAAGTTTGGTACACGCCTTTGACCCCATCTTTGTCAGGACCTTTGATTATTAGAAGCCGTCTGAAAGCCTCCTGATCCGCTTCATGGCAGTTATAAACTTCAAGTTCAAAATTCAGTAAATCCTTAAGGATCGAAAATTTTATAAGTTGAACGAGATTGCTTGTCTTCCGGCCCATCTACTTCGTTGCATCAAAGGCCGAATACGTTGAGTATGCAACCTTTAATGCGCCTTGTACATGGGGTAGGAATTCTGCGCTATTTCTGTTCAACTTATTTC
>WFQS01000054.1 GCA_015486915.1 Desulfobacteraceae bacterium | reverse complement strand
CATATAGCCCGTATGTAAGATATTCGATAATACTTATTGGGAATTTTTTACCCTTTGATGTAACCCAAATTTGTTTCCCTTTTGGAAGATTCTTTAGTATGGGCTTACAACCATCTGTGTTTTCAATACTAATTTCCACTGATGATTTATGATCCGTATTACCGAAAAGCTCTGCTTCATCTTTTTTCATTCCGGTTATAGCATCACTGCCATATAAGGCCCGCCACCAGAATCTTAACATACCCTTTATAGAGGGAACTCTGAGTTCAGCACCGGTTTTGTCTGCCCCACCCAGAAAAAGAGGTGTTATAACTTCTATATCAAACATATGTTCCTTTAAATTTTTAAACCTTTGAACAGGAAATACCATTTTCCCCTCCCTTCAAATATTAATTTGATACCTGAATGTTCAGGTGTTGTATTGTGTTTGTGTATATGCTTTGTCATTATTATTTACAATCATTGCAACGTTGCAATTGTAATATCCGTTTAAATTATCATTTTGATCCGGGCTTTATCCATTGATATTCCATATTCTGTTGAAGGACGTGCACCTGTGGCAGTGATGCCGAGATTGTCTGATGCGCTCTTTCCGAATGTGTCTGCAATTTTTGTGTTGATCCTGCTTTTAAGGGACAGAAAATTTTTTGTGGTCAGGTTTGTAATGCCGGTATCGCTCATCTCTTCCGTGGGGCGGGAGCCGCATATTTTCTTGTATATTTCTGCAATGGCATCGGCATTGTCTGTCACTGAGTCTGCATCCATGAAGCAGTCCCGGCAGTCCATGCATCTGTCCTGGTCTTTGGTGCATTCTTTTTTCTGCCTGGCAAAAAAGGCGTACAGCGCCATTGGTGCGGGCATTAAATCAAGCTCTATGTTTTTATATAAGATTTTTTTTTCAGGCAGGTTCACGACAAGGGAGGGCGTTTTTTCCCTGACAAGCGAGAGCATGAGAGTTCCGGGATCTTTTGGCTCCTTGAGCTGGTCCGAAGACAGGTATGGACGGATGGAGACAAAGGGAATATTGATAAGGGTGATGCGTGCAAATTTTGTATCCTTGTAATAGGGCTGGCCCTTGCTGTCCATAAGTTTTATTTTACGTGATTTTACAGGGGGATAGAAAAAATCAGGATTGTTTTCAAATTCCGGTGAAACAAGAACATGGTAGAGTCTGTCCTGGGGGCGGCCGTAAAGCTGGGCTGTTAGTGTAAGGCAGGAACTCATTGTTTTTCTTCCACCGGCTACGGAAAAAAATACAGAAGTATCGCTGTTGCCGGTAAATTCAAATGCCAGTTCAAGACATTTTTTAAGCAGGATTTCATTTGCATGGACATCTGAAATATCTTCAAGTTCATTGCTGTTTTCATCAGCGATAACGTGTATATTTGAATGGTCAAATAAAATACTGTCTTTTTTAATTCCGTATTCTTCAAGGTATTTGTAAAAATAACCCTGTTTTCCTCCCAGGAGGCGGGCATATATCCTTTCTTTGCCGGTTCCTGTTGTGATGATATGGATTTCATCAACATGTCTGTGGTTTTTATGGAGAGCATAAAGGGTTTCTGTAATTACCTGGGGGCTTAAGCCGGTAACGGCCAGCAGAATATTTTTCATGATATCATCTCTGTATCTATTTTTCCAAGTCCGAAACTTGTTTGCTTGCCTATGTGTACTTTTTTGCAGAAATCGATAAGGGGAAGGTATTCGTCAAGATCGCCTTTATAGGTTATGGTCCCTGTCATGCCTCCCATGAGCATTTTTTTGTCCTGTCGGAAGGAATAACGCTGCCAGTCATACCAGGACAGTTTTTTTTCCACTGCTTCCACGGATTGAGCCCTTTTTACAAGTCCTTTATAATCCAGGGCAGGCTCACCTTTGGCATATATGTTCATAAGAGAGGAGATCCTTCGCAGCATGGCCCTGACAAACAGGTGAAAAGGCAGATCTGCCTGAAATTTATTGCCGTATTTCAGCCTGAGAGGAGTTACCAGGATCAGTTTCATGCAAAGGCAGGTGTCCTGGCCGCTCTGTTGAGGTACAAGGTCCAACTTGCCTGAGCCTGATTTTGATTCTGCATTGATGGCAAGTTTTCTGTCAGACGATGAATATATCGTACTATTGTTGCACATGACTGTTTTAAGTAAAAACTGTCCCCGCCGACCGTTGATTTTTCTGCCTATGCCGATTCTGCCCATCTGTTCAAAGGCATAGATAAAATAGGCGATGGATTTATTTGCACGGCCCATGAGAAGCAGTGAAAAATCAAAGCATGAACCTGCAGAAAAGTTGGCTTCAGTGGTAAGGGGCGGTTCAATTACAAAGGGATGGGGGGCAGATGCAATCCTGGAATCCCTGTTCTCCGGCACAGCCTGATCTTCGAAAACCTGTGCATATACGCATTGGGAACTGAGAATACATGAACTGCATTCCTGCTGCTTTAAAGCGCAGACCACTTTTTTCAGGGCCCTGCCAAATACACCCCTGAAGGTTGAACCTTTATAATATGGAAGACTGGCATCGGTTTCAAGCTGGCAGGTGAAGTCGTATCTGTTAAAAAGCATTGTTTCTCCGTTTTTTTTACATGAAACATTGATAAATTTTTTTAGCATCAGGAGCTTCATTATTTGTAAGAATAATGATATTCTGACAAATAATGAAAGGTACACTTTGCTTTACAAAAATTCTTTTATATACAAAATAACACTTGCAACATTCATGGGGAAATCATTGCAACATTGCAGAATTTAAAACAGTACAGAAAGAAGCAATCACTTGTGGGAAATAAAGTCAAGGAATTAGTGCCTTACTCCTCAAATCCTGTTAAAAAAACAAGAAATTGGGGGGGGTACGAATGGGTTGCAGGCATCGCACGCTTTGGTATCTTATGAACCTGCAGAAAAAAAATTGACATCGTATGCATAGAATAATATTATTATGCATAAAGGAGGATAACTATGAGAACAACACTGGATCTGCCAGAAGATTTATTGCTGGAAGCCATGAAGATCACCCATATTCAAACCAAAACAAAAGTAATTATTACCGCACTTGAAGAGCTGATAAGAAAATCAAAAATTTCCGGGCTAAAAAAATTCAAGGGGAAAGTTGATTTGGATATTGATCTCAACGCTATTTAATAATTGCTCAAAATGCAAAGCAAAATTACTGTGAAATCTATTCCATCGACAACCATTTCCTATTGTTGAAGGATATCCTCAAAATCAAACTGATCCCATAAAGACGTGGCCATGAGGTGGAACTGGACAAATCCAGCTCTGTGTCATGGCCGTTATGGATAAATTTTCAGGTTCACTCTCAACTGGTCTGTGGATAAACATGGGAATAATGCCGGGGTTTAAAATCTAACTGCCTTATCATTTCAAGATCTTCGCTCAGGCGGGTGCCTTTTGTTGTGAGATAATTGCCTGTCATTATCCCGCTTGCACCTGCATGAAACATATACGGTTCAAGTTTCTTTAAATTCAACTGCCTTCCTCCGCATACAAAAATATCTTTGTCAGGAAGGACAAACCTGAACAATGCGATTATTTTCAGGCATCTTAAAGGGGAAACCCCTGAACAATTTTCCATACGGGTTCCGGGGACAGGACTTAAAAAATTTAAAGGAACCGCATCCACATCCAGTCTTTTTAATTCAAGGGCAAGTTCTAAAACCTGATCGTCGGTTTCGCCGATTCCGAAAATTCCTCCTGAACATATTTCAAGTCCTGCTTTTTTCGCCTTTTTTATGGTGTTAACCCGGTTTTCAAATGAATGGGTTGTGCAGATATTTTTAAAATGGCTTTCAGCAGTCTCAAGGTTGTGATGATACCTTGTGACCCCTGCTTTTTTTAAAATTTTAAAATCATTTTCTTCGAGGATGCCAAGGGAAGCGCAATAGGAAAGTTTCGATTTGTCAAGACTTGAAAATGCAAGGGACAGGCGTTTTACTTCATCGGATTTAAGGCCTTTTCCACTTGTAACCACGGAATACCTGTTCACCGGTGTGTCATACAGGTTTAAAGGTATTTCCATAAGTTTTTCCTTTGATAAAAGGGGATAAACATCAATCTCGGATGTGTGGAATTTAGATTGCGCGCAGAAACCGCAGTTCTCTGAGCACTGGCCTGATTTCCCGTTACAGATGGTGCAGAGGTGGATTTCTTTTTTGAAAAAAGCGTTTCGTATAAGATCTGCCCCTGCAATAAGGTGAAAAACATCTTGATCTTTTGTTTCTGCAATGGCAGTAAGGATTGCTGGGTCAGGCGTTTCCCCGCCGATGATTTTTTCAGCAAAAGCGGTTATTTTTTTTAAATATGGTTGCATTTTGTAATAATTTCCATTTTAATCAATTTTGTTTTTTTATGATTGACTTGTCATTAAAATTTAGTTAACTGCGGTAGCCATTATCGGTTAACTCTAATAGCATGAATAAAAATGAAAAACAATATTGATAAAAAAATGATGAAAATCATAAGGGAACTGGAAGAAAATAATATACGTATATCGTGCAGTACTTTTGTTCGTTTTCAAGGCGTGATGACAGGTGCATAGTCGAACTATGTGCCTGTTATCACAACAGAGAAAACGGGCAAAAGGGCAAACAGGATGCGTAAATTATT
>WFQS01000053.1 GCA_015486915.1 Desulfobacteraceae bacterium | reverse complement strand
GCAAGCGGAGTTAAAGATCCTGAAAACAATTTCTGCAAGGCATGCTTTGACGGTTCATACCCTGTTCCCTGCGATTCTTCACTTTCAAAAGAATGTATGGAGTAGAGAGGCATGCAGAAAAAAGCAACCGTTCACAGTCAATTCGCGAACTGTAAGCGTTTACAGGGTGTTGCAGATGCAAGACGGCGGGCAGGCAGACGTACTAATGTACTTCAAGTACCCGCCAACGCTGCAGGTGCAATGCCCTGTGAACGCTTGCAGAAAAAAACCGTTGCCTTTTCAAAGGATTCGTCCAATCTGTTTTTTCATATTTTAACAAAATGCAATCTTTCCTGTTGTCACTGCTATATAAATAAAGAACAGCACGGGGATGATACCCTTGATATAAACACCATAAAAAAGTGGCTTTCTCTTTTTGCAGAAAAAACAAAAAAGATAAATGTGATTTTTCTCGGCGGTGAACCAACGCTTCACCCTGATCTTTTTCTTGCCGTAAAAGAGGCAAAGCGCCTTGGTTTTAAATCCATTACAATTGATACAAACGGATATCTTTTTAATGATATTTTAGATAAAATCACACCGGATGAAGTGGATTTTATCAGTTTTTCACTTGACGGCGCCACAAGGCAGACAAACGATGCCATAAGGGGTAAAGGAAGCTTTGAAAAATGCACTGCCGGAATAAAAAAATCCGTTGCAAACGGGTTTTCAACCTCGATGATCTATACGGTAAGCGCCATGAATTTCAATGAACTGTCCATGATGCCCGATCTGATAAAATCACTGAAAATTGACCGGTTTTTCATCCAGGTTATAGGAATCAGAGGCAAATCCGCCGTTACTGAAGAAAAAAACCACAACGCCCTCCAGGTAACAAAGGAAAACTGGCTTGAAATTGTACCCAAAGTTGCCGAAAAAATAGCAGAACAGGGAATCATTGTCACCTGGCCAAAGGTCTTTCTGGAAGATAATGAAAAATTCCAGTGTGCAGGTCTTGTGGCGGATAACTATTTTATTTTTCCCAACGGCCGTATTTACCGCTGCCCTCTGTGCGAGGATTTTCCCATCCACAGCCTTGAAATAAAAGATAATCAACTTGTTTCAACAACAAAAATCAATGAAAAAGATCTTTTTAACCTCACCATTCCCGAAGGATGTGTGATGAATAAAATGATCCAGCCGGGAAATCTTGTTTATAAAAACGATGGAACACCTGAACATAAAATAGCCTGCTGCATGTTAAAGCAGGAAATATCCATGAAACAATGACAGCCTGTGTCTACGCTTTTATGCACCTTATGCACCCGCCTCACACGAAAAGAGCTGTCTTTAAAAAACTCGTCATGGAAAATACAAAAAAAATAAGGAGTTTATCATATGAAACCCAATGAAATTGAGAGCTTAAGCTTTAAAATTATTGACGGTGAAGCAGGAGATCACGGGTTTGAACCTGACAAATGGCAGATAGTGCGAAGAATGATCCATACAACGGCTGATTTTGACTATATAAAAACCGTGAGATTTCATCCCAAAGCCGTCAAAGCCGGAATCAACGCCATAAAAAGCGGCTGCAGGATAATAACCGACACAAATATGGCAAAAACCGGTATCAGAAAAGGAGAACTTTCTCTTTTTAAAGGAACGGTTCACTGTTTTATTGCCGACAGCGATGTGGCAAAAAGATCGGCGGATGAGGGAATCACACGGGCGGAAGCATCCGTTGATAAAGCTTTTGATTCAGATAAGAACGGAATTTATGTTGTTGGAAATGCCCCCACAGCCCTTTTTCGTTTAATTAAACTTGTAAAGGAAAAAAAAGCAGCGCCCGATCTTGTTATCGGAGTTCCGGTGGGTTTTGTAAATGCAAAAGAATCCAAGGATGCTTTAATGGAGCTTGATATTCCTTTTATCTCCAATAAGGGCAGAAAAGGCGGGTCTAATCTTGCCGCAGCAATTGTAAATGCTTTGCTCATAATGGCGGCAGAACAAAATTAATTGCAAGAGTTCAGAAAAAAATAAGGCTTTCAAAGATAATGCTGAATATTTACGTTGCGGGAGATTAAAAATATGAAATTTATAAGGTTTACAGGCAGAGACGGAAAAATATACTACGGCTGCGATTACAGGGACAAAACAGCTGCTCTTGTAAAGGGAAATATTTTTGAAGATTTCAAAATTACAGATAAAAGGGTAATAGTAGAGGAGCTTGTTTCTCCTGTTTCACCCTGTGCGGTTTTATGCATAGGCCTAAATTACAGGATGCATGCCGAAGAAACGGGAATTGCCATTCCAAAGTATCCAATATTGTTCATGAAAAACCCAGGTGCTGTTACAGGACCTTATTCAGACATAGAGATCCCCGTATCATGCCTTAACCCTCCTGAAGTGGATTACGAGGCGGAACTTGCCGTTGTAATTGGAAAATCTGCAAAAAATGTAACGCCTGAAACAGCGGTGGATCATATTGCAGGTTATACCTGTGCAAATGATGTGTCAGCAAGAAGATGGCAGAAACACGCAGGAGGAGGACAATGGGTAAGGGGTAAAAGTTTTGATACTTTCTGTCCCATGGGGCCTGTGCTTGTAACAACTGATGAAATAAAGGACCCCCAGGCATTAACCCTTGAATGCAGATTAAATGGCAGAACAATGCAAAAAGGATCAACTTCCGATATGATATTTTCCGTTGGTGAGATCATCTCTTTTCTCTCGCAGAGTACAACCCTTGCCCCGGGAACCGTTATCCTCACAGGAACTCCAAGTGGCGTAGGATTTACAAGAAAGCCTCCGGTTTACCTTAAACCGGGAGATGTGCTTGAGACTGAAATCAAGGATATAGGCGCCCTTAAAAACAAAATAACTGCGGAACCGGGTAATCCGGTGTCATAACAGATCCAGAAAGAAAAAATCAGTGTGTGCTGATCAGTTTACCGCAATTGCCTTGCTCTTTGCTGATCCCCTTTGAAATGGTGAGATTTTTTCCTCTGCTTTTGCCTGAATTATAGGCTGAAATGCTTGTTGAACTATAATATGCCCTTGCTGTCACAGCGGATGGATAACGGTCATTCCAGTATCTTATAAGCTGTTTGTCTTCAACCACAGCAGGCGTATTGCAAAAGCCGCTATGCCTGCCATCCACATGAATCTCTGACTGTCCGGATCGATTAATCATTGCTGCAGCCTGCTGCTCTTGTAATTTTTCCCTGAAGCCATTAACAATACCTGTCATATATCCTGATCTGCTGCGGCATCCAGGATTTTTAAATTTATATTTCCGCCAGGACTTTTCAGCGTATTGAAGCACATAGTGAAAAACATAATCAGCAATTCTTAAATTTGTTAATGTTCCGGTTATTTCAAGGTCCTTTCCCATTTTACCTTTTTCAGGAATATAGGTGGAAACCCAGATCGGTG
>WFQS01000052.1 GCA_015486915.1 Desulfobacteraceae bacterium | reverse complement strand
ATAATGCTTATGCTGTTTAATGTAAAATTTCATTTTGAGTCTTCTCCTTTTTAGAGTTTTTGGTTGGCTGCCTTACAGTTACAGTATACAGTATGCTGCTTTGAAGGGGAAGGCTCAATTAGTATCAGAACGCATACGCAGACTGGCATTATAGAAAAATTATAGCTGTTTCTTGACAAAAGGCAAAAAAACATCTACTTATCCCCTTTATCCTTAATCCTTTAATTCAATAAAAAAATAAAAAGCGATAAAAAGAGCGGCATGATCAGTGAAAATAATTTTATTCCTTATGTGGCAGTAAAAAATATAGGCTCAGGTAATGTGCTGATTCTTGCATCGCATCCCGATGATGAGGTCTTCGGCTGTGCCGGAACCATCATGAGACATGTAGAGTCCCAGGATCCGGTTCACGTCATTATTGCCACGGATGGGGGTTACCGGGAATCCGTGGAGTCCAGCTCAAATAAAGCATATATCCGGAAAAGAAAAAAGGAAAGCATCCAGGCTGGAAAGATACTGGGCTATATACCTGAATTCTGGAACATCCCTGACCGGAAGCTGGCTTATGGGGAGAAACTCATCAGCCGGATAATAGATACAATCAACGAATTATCTATTGATCTTGTCTATGCTCCCTCAGTTTCAGAAATACACCCTGATCACCGGTCATTAGGTATGGCAGCTGCAGAGGCCGTTCGCAGAAGGGGTAGAAAAATCAGTATTGCATTTTACGAGATTGGCATACCTTTACGTCCAAACCGCTTGCTGGACATATCCGACTTGGTGATGCGTAAACAAGAGGCTATGAATTGCTTCCCGTCACAACTGCAGCAGCAAAAATATGACCGGCATATTGCCGCTTTAAACCGCTTTCGCACCTATACGTTATCAAGGCAGGTCCAGGCTGCCGAAGCATACTTTATCATCACCAGCGAGCAATTGTCTGCTGATCCTCTGGTACTCTATCATCCTGAAGCGGGAAAAATCACCTCCCCCGGGCTCAAGGTTGAAACGCGTCAAAGTGCTCTGGTCAGCGTAATTATCCGAAGCATTGGACGGAATAAGCTTTTGTCCGAAGCTCTCACATCGGTCGCCCTGCAAACCTATCCACATATCGAAGTACTGGTAATCAATGCCAAAGGCGAAGGACACCCTGAGCTTGACCCGTGGTGCGGCCGTTTCCCTCTGAGGATATGTGGAACCGGAGCACCATTATCCAGAAGCGGGGCAGCCAATCTGGGCCTGGAAAACGCAAAGGGAGAATATCTTATCTTCCTGGATGATGATGATCTTTTTGACCCTGATCATGTGGCCCACCTTATAGAAGCGCTGGAGAAAAATCCTGGAGCATCTGTTGCTTACTCAGGAGTTTTATTAACAGATGGTCCTACTGGCAACAATCTAACAACCTACAATATGCCATATAATTCATTGCAACTGTTAGGTGGTAACTATATTCCAATTCATGCAATACTGTTTCATCGAAGTCTCCTAGAATCAGGATGCATGTTTGATGAAAATCTTGATATTTTTGAAGATTGGGATTTCTGGTTGCAGGTATCTCAACTTACAAAATTTATCCATGTTAATCGAGTCACAGCCCAGTATAGAATTTATGATAACTTTGGTTCTAACGTTCAGTCCAATGACAATACGACTCATCTTGCCAAACTTCTCATCTATAATAAATGGAGAAATAAATGGTCGAATGATCAATTGTTTGAGTTAATGCAGTCAGCATATGAAAAACCGTCATTGGAAAAAGAAATATCTGCAAAAGATGCTATCATCCACAGGTTTAAAAATGAATTTGATGGAAAACAAGAGATTATCCATAGCTTGCAAGATGCTCTAAGCGAAAAGAACAATGCCATCCATGATCTACAAAGTGCTCTAAGCGAAAAGAACAATGCCATCCATGGTCTACAAAATGCTTTAAGCGAAAAAAGCAATGCTGTCCATGATCTACAAAGTGCTCTAAGCGAAAAGAACAATGCCATCCATGGTCTACAAAATGCTTTAAGCGAAAAGAGCAATGCTGTCCATGATCTACAAAGTGCTCTAAGCGAAAAAAACAATGCCATCCATGGTTTACAGACTGAAATCCAAAAAAGTAAAAATGAAATACATGTTTTGCTGCAAAGTAAATCCTGGCGTTTAACAAAGGTATTCAGGGCCTCACGCCGATTTTTAACCACAAAGTTAGTTCCTGTAGTTCGAAAGCTGGCATCTGATCTGGCACGATCATTATGGTCAATAGCACCATTATCTATTGAACACAAACTGGCTATCAAAGGCATATTATTTAAAAACATACCATTATTATTTAAGTATACATTGGCATATCAAAACTGGCATGGATTAACTCCTCACAGCAACCCTTCACCGCTTAAAAATATCACAGAAAATGGCCAGAAAAGCCCTGTACCTATATTGGGGAGAACTCCATACACTTCCCCCCCTATACGTCTGATTGCTTTTTATTTACCTCAGTTTCACCCAATACCAGAAAATGATGCTTGGTGGGGAAAAGGCTTTACGGAATGGACTAATGTCAAAACAGCAAAACCACAGTTTATGGGCCATTATCAACCCCATATCCCAGGAGATCTGGATTACTATGATTTATGTAGCGACCCGGAAATTCAAAAACAGCAAATCAAATTAGCTAAGATTTATGGGCTTTCCGGATTTTGTTTCTATTTTTACTGGTTTGACAACAAGCGATTACTCGAAGCACCGATCCTCAGTTACCTTGAGAATAAAAAATTAGATTTTCCATTTTGCCTATGCTGGGCCAATGAAAACTGGAGCCGTTGCTGGGATGGCTTAAATAATGAAATCTTAATCAGTCAGAAACATACTCCGGACGATGACGTGGCATTCATCGAATACATAGCTCAATATTTCCAGGATAGTCGTTATATTCGTATTAATGGGAAACCATTATTGATTGTTTACCGACCCGGTTTATTGCCTTCAGCAAAGCAAACAGCCAGCCGTTGGCGACAATGGTGTCATAATCATGGTGTTGGTGAAATTTATCTGGCTTATACCCAGTCATTCGAAGCTGTAAACCCCAAAAAATATGGTTTTGATGCAGCGATAGAGTTTCCACCCAACAATTCATCACCTCCGGATATTTCAGGACAGATCCCGGTAATAAATGATGATTTTACCGGCCATATTTATGATTGGAATATTTTCCTTAAACGAAGCCATAATTATAAAGATCCGGGCTATCCCTTATTTAGAAGTGTTTGCCCTTCATGGGATAATACGGCAAGGCGTAAAAACAACAGCAATATATTTGTGAACAACACACCTTTAGGATATCAGCAGTGGTTATTTAACGCAATACAGGACACTCTGAAACGATCCCCTGCCCGGGATGAACATTTGCTTTTTGTTAACGCCTGGAATGAATGGGCGGAAGGTGCACATCTTGAACCAGATCATAAATATGGCTATGCTTATCTGGAAGCGAGCCGAATGGCTCTAAAAAGAATCGAGTGGCAGTCTGCCAAAACCGGAATCATAAAGAATAAATGTTTAGCAGTTGTAATTCATGCCTTTTATCTGGATGTTTTTGAGGAAATTCTGTCAAGGGTCGAAATGATGGAAATTAATCTGAAGTTATTTGTTACCACGACAATAGAAAAAGAAAAAGCTATTGAACAAAAGTTAAATAAAGCTGGCTACGATTATGAGCTGTTGCCGGTAAAAAATCTTGGGAGAGATATCCTTCCTTTTCTAAAAGTCATACCGAGCATCATAGAACAAGGATTTGAGCTTATATTGAAACTTCATACTAAAAAATCGATTCACCGTAATGATGGTACATTATGGAGAAATGAAATTCTGAATTGTCTAACATCACCTAACAGTGCGATAAAAGCACTGAAATATCTATGTAAAAATGCTGATGTTGGCATTATAGGACCTGAAAATCATATTGTTTCCATGGATACCTTTTGGGGTTCGAATAGGGATAAAGTGATTGATTTAGCAGAGCGGATGGGTGTTGAAGAGAGTGATGTGATGAACATGCCTTTTGTAGCAGGAACTATGTTTTATTCCAAAGTTGCAGCATTATGGCCCTTGTTAGAAATATCTATTCCTGATGAGGATTTTGAGGATGAAGCAGGGCAAGTGGATGGCACCCTGGCTCATGCACTTGAACGATGCATTACTCTTAGCTTGCTACCAATGGACTTTTCATTAATGAGCTTAAACGCATCAGGCCATATAGCACCTGTTGATAGAGGAACTTCGGAGTACAATTATGCAGATTCTAAGAACTCAGGATAAAGCAAAACCACCATCTACTTTCTTACTCTACCGCTTTAGTGCCTTACTCCTCAATTCCTGTCAATTCCTGTCAAAAAAACAAGAAATTGGGGAGAGGCCAATTGGTTGCAGGCATCTCCCGTCTTAGAACTATTAACTTATCGTCAGAGAATTAAAATGTATATTAAAGTTAAAGGCTTCTGTCCAATTTGTGAAAAAAATGTAGTTTTTAAATCCAAGAATGAATGGCTCAGAGATTTTTTTATCTGTTCTCATTGTGGTTCAATACCCCGGGAACGAGCCTTGATGCAGGTAATCAAAATGTATTATCCACAGTATAGATCTCTCGTTATTCATGAATCATCCCCCGGTGGCCGGGGAGCAAGCGTTAAATTGAACAGAATATGCTTAGACTATACCTCATCCCATTATTACCAGGATATTCCCCCGGGCATTACCCATCCCCAATATGGCTATCGTTGTGAAAATATAGAGGATCTTAGTTTTGATGACGACACATTCGATCTCTTTATCACCCAGGATGTCATGGAACATATTTTCAATCCTGAAAAAGCATTTAAGGAGATCGCCCGGGTGTTGAAGCCCGGTGGAGCACATATTTTCACTGTCCCCCTGGTTAATAAGGAAAAAGCGAGTGAATGCCGGGCTTCCATGGATAATAATGGCAGAATAACCAACCATTATGCACCTGAATACCATGGAAATCCCATTGATAAAAAAGGATCGCTGGTTACCATGCACTGGGGGTATGATATTGCTGATTTCATCATGTTATCAGCTGCAACACCCACAACCATAATTATGATTGATAACCTTGAACTTGGCATCAGGGCCGAATATATTGAAGTACTGGTGAGCAGGAAGAAGCTTCAACAATAACCGGAATCATCTGTTTTCAACGATGGAGAGACGGGACGTCCAACACATCCCATGCCTGGACATATTCAGGCCCGGACAAGCCAGAACCAAAACATTTTTTTTTAAATTCTTTTGCCAAAATAACAAAAAAATAAGGATTGAAAGACTAAAGCGAGCGATGCCAGCAACCCATGTGCCTGCCTCAATTTTCTGTTTTTTATTACAGAAATTCCAAGGGTAAGGCACTAATGTTATT
>WFQS01000051.1 GCA_015486915.1 Desulfobacteraceae bacterium | reverse complement strand
CTGAGGCCAAAATCAAGAAAAAGAATTGTAAATACCGGATAGTAAAACCTGGAATTAAAAAAGACCTTAAAGGCGATGAACAACCTTATATTGGGAATGGAAAATGTTGGTTTCAATAGTTTCTTATTTTTCTCTGTTTTTATTTTTGCCTGAAAGTGGATTTAATACTTAGACACCTGTATCAGGTCTGCCAAAGTGAAAATTATACCGGGGCATTCTATGGCAGGTGGCATGTCTTGTCAATTGAATTTTTATAACTGCCATGAGGCAGATCTGGAGACTCTAAGACAGCCCCTCAACAAATATTGGGTCGAAGACGCGAAGCCAACTCTTATTCTTCAAGGAACTTAGCAGGAGTTTCATATAACGGCCATGAGGCCGGGGTGAACTGCGCTACTTTGCTTCAAAAAATCAAAGATGCTGACAAACAATAAAAATGGCATGATGCCGCCGTGGCTTACGCTGTCGACACTTTGAGCAGTATTTTTTTGTTTTTAGAGTTATGATGCTGTTGTAAAATTTATTTTAATGAAATATATATTATTCTACACCTTAGGATCGGAGATGAAATAAGTTGAACAGAAATAGCGCAGAATTCCGGCCCATGTACAAGGCGCATTAAAGGTTGCATACTCAACGTATTCGGCCTTTGATGCAACGAAGTAGATGGGCCGGAAGACAAGCAACAAGCAATCTCGTTCAACTTATCAAATTTTCGATCCTTAGTTCATGTAAGTGATTATGATATTTTAATATAAAAAAACGGTGGTCGGATGAAGACACCAAATGATTTTTTAAATTTCTATTATAAAATTAAAGGAGTAACAATGATTATAGACTTTCATACACATATTTTCCCCGAAGAAATATGCTTGAACCGTGAAAAATATTTTCACGGAGAACCTGCATTTAAGCTCCTTTATGATTCTCCAAAAGCAAAACTTGTCGGAGCGGAAGAACTTATAGCTGTGATGGACGACCAGAAGGTTGATATATCCGTTGTGTTTGGTTTCCCATGGAATAATGGTGATCTTGCAAAATTAAACAATGATTATATAATTGAAGCTGTTTCAAAATTCCCCGATAGATTAAGAGGGTTTGCCTGCTTTGATATGAACTGGCAAGGGGCTGCCCATGAGACAGAACGATGTATAGATGCAGGACTTTCAGGTGTTGGTGAGCTTGCATTTTATCTTTCGGGAATTGATAAACATGCTGTTTCTCTGTTGAAGCCTGTAATGGATGTATGCAGGGAATCCGGGAATTTACCGGTTTCCATTCATACCAATGAATCTGTTGGGCATAAATATCCGGGAAAAACTCCTGTGACCATGGACCAGGTATACGACCTTGCCCTGGCATTTCCTGAGAACCGTATTGTGCTTGCCCACCTCGGGGGGGGGATTCTTTTTTACAATCTCTTAAGGAAAGAAGCTAAAAAGGTTTTAAAGAATATCTGGTATGATACTGCGGCTGCTCCTTTTTTGTACGATCCTGCACTGTACAGGGCTGTTAAGGATATAGGAGTTATGGATAAGATCCTTTTTGGTACGGATTTTCCACTTCTAAAGCCTGAAAGATATTACAAAGACCTTAACGCTTCAGGCATATCGGAAGAGGATAAGAAAAAGATTCTCAGCGGCAATGCAGCTGGTTTGCTTGCCGGGATTTAAAAGAAGTTCAGAAATAATAGTTTCTCCAGGCTGAAAGACCCTGGTATTTTTTCCCGATACTTCAGCTTAGCGTACTGACATTAACGTGAAAACACAGCCTTTGAAAGAGAACCTGTAAAACTATTTTACATAAACATGTTGAGATTGGGTCGTTCAAGGGTTTCCGGCGTGTCCTTAAATATTGTTTCAATGTTTTTTTGAATTTCATGGATACTGTTTCCCCTGATAAGTTTCCTGCATATACTGTGGCCGAATTTGAAATTTGCCGAAAAATATGGGACAAATTTTTTAAAAAGTTTTATTGCAAAATGTTCATCATGGTATTTTAAAAGCAGACGGGTCATTTCCATTGCCGAGTAAGCATAAATATGTTTTCCAGGGGTAAATTCCCTGGTGAAAGATGCAGCAATCCACGGTTTTGCAACGGCAATACGGCCAAGGGAAACACCATCGCATCCCGTTTGTTCAATTATTTTTGTGCAGTCATTGATATCAAAGATATTTCCGTTGCCAAATACAGGAATCGACACGGCTTTTTTAACATGGGCAATGTGACTCCACCGGGGTGGTCTTGATCTCCTGTCAGGGGCAACCCTTGGATGAAAAACAAGGGCATCGGCGCCTGCATCTTCAAATCTTTTTGCCATATCAACTGCAAAATCCCTGTTGTCCTGCCAGCCCGTACGGAATTTCACAAAAACCGGAATTGATACAGCTTTTCTTACCTGTTCTACAATTTTCGATGCAAGGGAAGGCGTTTTTAAAAGTTCAGCACCGCATCCTCTTCTGCAAATGGCTGCAACGGAACATCCAAAGTTTAAATCCACACCAAAGAATCCTTCTTTTTCGATTCTTTCAGCAGCTTTTGCCATTGAAACAGCATCTGAACCAAATATCTGGCAGACAAGACTGGGCAGTTCCTGTCTCCGCCATTTAAATACTGGTGAGACATCGGGATTTTCATGGGGAATGGCTTTTGCACTGCACATGCCTGTAAATAAAAGTCCGAATCCATTGAATTTTTCCACAAGTTCCCTGAAGGCTACATGGCCAAGCCCTGCCATCGGTGCAAGCAAAACCCTGTTTTTCACTGTTCTGCCTTTGATTAAAATGCTGCTGTCAAGTTGATTTTTTATGTTTGTCATTTTTTTAAAAGCTTTACTCCTGAATTCCTGTCATAAAAGACAGGAAAATTGCGTGCTGCGTGCATCGTCTATGCCCCGGTGTGCGGTCATAAAAAAAAGAAGGCATGGTTTACTCCTTTTATTGTTCATGCATTTTAAAATGATTTTTTTACATACTAAAATACATATTAGAATAGATCAAGCGCTGCTTCAGCCAATTCTAAATATTGATCAAACGCTTTCCGGTTCCACGATGCCCCATATTTGCGGTTAAAACGCTGCAATTATTGTTCATGAGCACCTTAGATGTAGAGGAAAAAGTAAGTGTGGATTAAATCATTTTCCTTAAGAAGCTCAGGTATATAAAATTAGTTTCAGGATAAAAAAATATTGACAATCGTAATGCATGGCACTAAACTTTTTTTCAAAATTTAATTTAAAAAAAGGACTGAGTTTGAAAGAATTTATCAAAGTAATGAAGGCTGCATCTGATCCAAACCGTATAAAAATTTTAAAGATGCTTGAGCATAAAAAAATGTGTGTCTGTGAAATTCAGTCCGCCCTTGGAACTGCACAGTCAACTGCAAGTAAACACCTCAGATTACTTGAAGATGCCGGCTTGGTTTCATGTGAGAAAGACGGGCTCTGGGTCAACTATGAACTTGCAAGTGGTGCACAGAGCCCGTTTGCGGCAAATTTGATCGGAAATATCCGTCACTGGTTAAACAACAGCCCTGAAATTAGAAAAACAATTGAACAATTACCGGATATCAACAGGGATGATATATTAACTAAAAAATAGCGATAGATTGTCGTTGGTAAATTATCTCTTATCCATGCAATTTAAATCCGCCAAAAAAACCACCGGTTCTGCAGGCCGGGGAAAACACCATTCCATTTCCAAGTGTGTTCAGTTTTTATCTTCATCCGGCACCTGTATGACAATTTTGCCAGTTCAAGGCCGGTTTCTTCACCTGTTTCCTTTGTGGTAAAAAAAGGTTCAAAAAGATTGGCCATCATCTCTTTTTGCATACTCCACCTGTTTTCAATTCCTCAAAAATAAAAAAATATCCGGCTCAGTCAGGAATCCGGCTATAATCCGGATCGGCTTTATGGCAATTTTATAAGAAACTCTCGTTAAATTCCTTTAAAAATAAGAGTTTCAATATTTGTTGAGAGGCTGTCTGAAAGTCTTCAGATCTGCCTCATGGCAGTTATAAAAAAAAGTTGACAATACATTCATATATCGCTATATTACTTTTTAAAGATTTGATAGAAAGAAACCATCTGTTGTCGTTTAATTTGTTATTTCTGTTTTGTGACTGCAATCGGTGTAATCAAAAAAAGTCAGATCCGCCTCATGGCGGTTTATAAGAAAGAGCTCATTTTTAACATAGTCACAAATGCTCTTTTTATGTTCGTTGTGAGGCCTGGAACGCAGCCCATATCTGCCTTATGGCAGTTATATGAGGAGTTTGAAATGAAACAATTTATTAAAGTCATGAAAGCACTTTCAGATCCAAACAGGGTAAAAATAATGAAAAGTCTTCAATCCCGTCCCTTATGTGTCTGTGAAATCAAAGAGATACTCGGGATTGCCCAGTCCACAACAAGCAAACATTTAAAACTGCTCGAAGATGCAGGACTTGTAAGAAGTTTTAAAGATGGGCTCTGGGTTAACTATTCCCTGGCCGATGGCAGCGATTCCCCTTATTCAGCCAATATGATCGGAAATTTAAAGTTCTGGCTGAGTGATGATACCGAGATAAAAAAAATTAATCAGATCCTGCCGGATATTAACCGTGATGACATTGCAGGAAAAACAGCATAATCAAAAAAACAATAATGATAAATCTATAAATGACAATATACAACAGGTAAAAATTGAGCATGGCGACTCGTTTAAAATCACAATGGAGAATGTATTTTTATAACGGCCATGAGGCCGATCTGAACTGCACTGCGGGGCCTCAAAAAAGCAGAGATTTTGACGAATATAAAAAGAGCATTTGTTACTTTGTCAAAAGCAAGCTCTTTCTTATAAACTTCCATGAGGCTGATCCGGATTGGCCAGTATGCCCGGTATAAGATTCATGCAGAATAGTAATCAGGAGGAAATATGAAAATAAAAGCAGAAGATACAATAAATGGAACAGTGGAAACAGCGGAGCAGGGAAGCGGAACAGGTCTCTCCCCTTTTTTCACTCTTTTTTCAGGAGCAGCATCCATATATATCTGGTGGGTTGTGTACAATTTTTTACCAAATGTGTCATCATGGACAACCTATAACCTGTTTGCCATCGAAAAGGGGTCTCATCTTGGAGCGTCTGTTGAGTTCTTTTTCTATGATACCCCGAAAGTTATGATGCTTCTGCTTATAGTGGTATTTGGAGTTGGCATTATCCGGAGTTTTTTTACACCGGAAAAAACACGGGCCTTTCTTTCGGGGAAAAGTGAATTTGCCGGCAATATTTTTGCTGCCCTGTTAGGCATTATAACACCGTTCTGCTCCTGTTCTGCAGTGCCGTTATTTATAGGATTTGTAACTACCGGTGTACCCCTTGGCGTAACTTTTTCCTTTCTGATTTCAGCCCCCATGGTGAACGAGATTGCCGTGGGCCTGCTCTATGGGCTTCTCGGGTGGAAAATTGCAGCTATTTATATGGGAACCGGCCTTTTTATCGCAATTTTTGCAGGATGGGTTATTGGCCGTTTCAAACTTGAAGGCCATGTTGAAGACTGGGTAACAAAGGCAAACTCTGCATCGGTTTCCATGGAAGAGGAAAAATTGAGCTGGAATGACAGGATCGTTTACGGATGGGATGCAGTAAAAGAAATTATCGGCAGGGTGTGGATATATGTCATTATCGGTATTGCCGTGGGTGCAGGTATCCATGGATTTGTGCCGGAAACACTGATGTCCTCAATCATGGGCAAGGGCTCATGGTGGGTGGTTCCCCTTTCAGTTGTCATTGGTGTTCCCATGTATTCAAATGCAGCCGGAATTATTCCCATTGTGGAGGCTCTGCTTGGCAAAGGGGCTGCCCTTGGAACGGTTTTAGCTTTTATGATGAGCGTTATTGCCCTGTCACTGCCCGAGATGGTTCTTTTAAGAAAAGTACTTAAGCCAAGATTGATAGCCGTTTTCATTGCAGTAGTCGCCAGTGGCATTCTTTTTGTCGGGTATTTGTTTAATATGATTATTTAGGATCGGAGATGAAATAAGTTGAACAGAAATAGCGCAGAATTCCGGCCCATGTACAAGGCGCATTAAAGGTTGCATACTCAACGTATTCGGCCTTTGATGCAACGAAGTAGATGGGCCGGAAGACAAGCAATTTCGTTCAACTTAT
>WFQS01000050.1 GCA_015486915.1 Desulfobacteraceae bacterium | reverse complement strand
GTTTCAGGAAGATTAAACACTTCAATGAGCGGGGTTATGGATTCTTTCATATTTTCCATAAAATTTTCATAACGCTGCCTGGTCGGTTTTGGAGTGATGGAATAATCCCCTGCAAGGCTGAACAGGAATCTTGATTTATCAAAATCTTCTCTTTTGTAATCCTTTACCGTTTCAGATCTGAATATATATGTATAATAATTATTCTCCGGGGAGAAGTAATATTCACGCCTGTGCCCGGTAAGTAAAGGCTGGAGCGTTTTTTCCATGTCATCACGGGTTTCCTGTGTTGCAATTCTCATCCGCTGTATCTGGGAGCCCTGCTCAAAATCAAAACCGATATTACCAATTTTGCCCTGGAGTACGACATTACCACCCTGATACTTCATACTCGCTGCAATTGATGCAAGGATATTTTTTAGAGATTCTTTTGTTATGGTTTTAAAAAAATAATCAGGAAGTCCCAGTTTATCCAGAAGAATACCGGCTGCCATATTAATACAGTTGGCAGTTAAAAGCCCTTCTGTGGAAAGATCTATAACAGCTTCATATAAAATTTTTGAATCAAGATTGACACTCAGGGCTCTGTTAATGATATAAGTACCCTGCGAAACATGGCCGGTTTGGTTAAGATCATTTTCCATTGTCATTGCTCCTTGGTTTTTAAGAACTAACTATTATTGTCTGTCACCAGCAATTATTAGCAATTATTCTGCCAGCCCTTCTCCGTCCCCGGCAATTTTGACCTGCTTAAACAGCATTAATATGCTTTTACTGTCCCAGGATATACAAATATGTAGCACTGGTTGAACATTTGCATTATAAGTCAAATATTTGCATATTGTTATTACTTATCATTTGACATATCAACTCATTTTTATATAACGGCCATTATATTTTTTTCTTCTTGATCATTTTATAACATCCTTTTATGTTATGCCGTAATGCATATTTAATGCACTACGGCATAATACTCAAAAATGGAGAAATATACCATGCTTTCAGAACCACTGCACCTCCATCCTGCCATGGCAAAAGATAACAGTGTTAAGCTTGACTGGAAAAAATTCAGCAAGGCATTTCTTGATGCCACACCCGATGGAATCGCCGTACTGGATCTTAATTTAAAAACAATTATTTCAAATATAATAGCCCAGGAAGCTCTCAGCCTTTTTCCTGGCACTCTCCTTAAATCAACTCTTCCGGAGTTGTCAGATAAAGCGGAAAAAGTACTTGGAAAACTGCAGGCAGAAAGCACCCTTTTGTCAAAGCAGGAAAACTCACATTTTTCAGTAATTTTAAGTCCTATTATGCTTGGGGGAAACCCTTTGGGAATTTTATGCATTTTTCGGGATATTACCGCATTTGAAAGTATTAAAGACAGCTTGATTTCCTATCAGGACCTTTCCATTGAACTTGATACGGTTATAACTTCAAGCAATGACGGATTGTGGATCTGTGACGGAGAGGGAAATGTACTGAGAATGAATCCTGCATCGGAACGTTTAAACTGCATAAAGGCATCTGATATTGTAGGAAAAAATATGCAGGAGCTGATAGATTCCGGGCTTATTGATAAATCTGTAACTCTGAAAGTAATTAAATCCCGTAAAAAGGAAAGTATTTTCCAGAAGGTAAAGACTGGAAAAAAGCTGTTTCTAACGGCAAATCCGGTGTTTGACAAAGATGGACGTCTTTTCAGAGTGGTTGTCAATGAAAGGGATATTACTGAAATCGAAAACCTGAAACAAAGGGTTGAAGATCAGGAGGCCTTAAAGGATCAATATAAAAGAGATCTGTTGGAAATGCAGATAGAAGAGAGTGAATCAAAAAAAATTATCTGCAAAAGTTCCAATTATAAGTTAATTCTTGAAAAAGCAATTAAGCTTGCCAAAGTAGATTCAACGGTGCTTATTCTTGGTGAATCAGGAACCGGTAAAGGGGTAATTGCCGATTTGATCCATAAATATTCTTCACGGGCTGACAAGCCAATGATCAAATTAAACTGCGGAACAATTCCTGAATCCCTTGTTGAAAGCGAATTGTTCGGGTATGAAAAAGGTGCATTCACAGGGGCTGGCAAAACAGGAAAACCAGGCAGGTTTGAAATGGCGGATAACGGCATAATTTTTCTTGATGAAATCGGAGAACTGCCCCTGTCATCCCAGGTAAAATTGTTAAGATTCCTTGAAGACGGTAAAATTATCCGTGTGGGCGGGACTAAAAATAAAACCATTGACACAAGAGTCATTGCAGCCACAAACAGGGATATAAAAAATATGCTTGTAAAAAGAACTTTCCGCAAGGATCTTTACTACAGACTCAATGTGGTTCCACTTACAATCCCTCCTTTAAGAGAACGCAAAGAATGTATTCTTCCTCTCATAGCCCATTACCTCGACTATTTCTGTGATAAATATAAAAAGAAACAAAAACTGCGTTTAAAAAAGAAAGCCATTGACGCCCTGTTTTTGTATACCTATCCCGGAAACGTCAGGGAATTAATTAATATCTGCGAACGCCTTGTTGTAATGCATACCAGGGGCGATATTTCCCATAAAGATTTACCCCAGAGTGTTATTGCCGGAAAATACATATCAGATATGGATAATTCAGCAATATGGGACAGCGGGCTTACACTTCGCCAAATGCTTGAAAAAGTTGAGAAAAAAGCTGTTGATCATGCATTTAAAAAGTATAAAACCCAGGCGGAAGCTGCAAAGGCACTGGGACTTAACCAATCGACCATTGCAAGAAAATTAAAAAAATACGCACTGGGATAGTATAGTTCTATTTAATTTATGCACAGCTGCATAAATTGGTTTGTTATTCTAAGATTTCTCAATATCTTAATACAGATTTTTGAATACAATACAGATGACGGTATAGAACAGCAATAGAACCT
>WFQS01000049.1 GCA_015486915.1 Desulfobacteraceae bacterium | reverse complement strand
TTCTTGAACTGAATAACTACGCTGAAGTTTTCAGGGCAATAGAAGAAAACAGGGCAGATGCCGGGATCACCAACCGGAATTTCGGCAATGCAAATGCAGAAAAGTTTCACGTCAGGATGACCCCGATTATTTTCCAGCCTATTGATATAAAATTTGCATTTCCAAAAAACGGCAGGTTAACCCCATTTCTTGTGGACAAAATCAACACCCGCATACAAAGACTTCAGTTAAATGGCAAGTCAATTTATTATCGCCTGCTTAAAAAATATTTTGAGGGCTTCATCGCACAAAAGCCTGTTAAAAAAATTCCACAGTGGATTTGGTCTGTTCTGGCAGGTTTTTTTGTAATTTTTGTACTCTGTATTGCCATGATTGCAATGTTTAAAATTCAGGTAAATAAAAAAACCCGGGAAATAAGGGATAGAAATAAAGTATTAAAGGAAAATAAGCAGTTCATTGAATCCCTTGTCAACTTAAGTCCTGTTATCATTTATATTTATGATATTATAGAACAGAAAAATATTTACACAAATGATGGCATTCAAAAAATTCTTGGGTATTCCGTCAAGGATATAAGGGAGATGGGAAACACGCTGCTTGAAAATTTGATGCATCCGGATGATTTTAAAATCTACCTTGATAAGATTTATCCTAAATACTGGAAAACCGGGGATAATGAGTCCATCGTCAATCAATACCGGATGAAACATAAAAACGGAGAATGGCACTGGCTTGACTGCAGTGAACTCATATATCTGCGCCGGGAAGATGGCTCTCCACAACAGGTTCTTGGCGTGGTTCATGATATCACGGACCGGAAAAAAGCAGAGATTAAGCTTGCGGAATATGGAAAAGAACTTGAAACAAAGGTTGAGGAACGAACCAGGGAATTACAGGATGCCCAGAACGCCCTTTTAAACGTTTTTGAAGACGTAAACGAGGCAAATCAGGAGCTTGAAGCTGCAAACCTCCGTCTCAAGGAGCTTGACCGGTTAAAATCCATGTTCATCGCCTCAATGTCCCATGAGCTTCGCACCCCGCTGAATTCCATCATAGGTTTTACAGGTATTATTCTCCAGGGCATGGCAGGAGATATCAACGATGAGATAAAAGATCAGCTTGAAAGGGTGTACAGGTCGGGCAGGCACCTTCTTTCCCTTATCAATGATGTTATTGATATATCAAAAATTGAGGCGGGCAGGCTTGAAATTTATCCGGAAAAATTTAATATTGACGATGTGATTAAAGAGGCTGTATCAATTCTTGACACAGACATAAAGGATAAAAACCTTGGGCTTGAAATTGTATCACCTGCGTATTTAATGTTAACAACCGACAGAAAACGGCTTCTCCAGTGCCTGGTAAACTATATCAGCAATGCCGTTAAATATACTGAAAAGGGGAAAATAACAATTTTTGTCCGGGAAATTGAAGGGAAAATTGAAATTTCAGTTTCCGACACCGGTATCGGTATAAAGAAAAAGGATATTCCAGCACTTTTTAAACCATTTATCAGAATTGAGTCTCATTTAAAAACAAAGGTTCCCGGTACAGGGCTCGGGTTGTACCTGACAAAAAAGATCATAACGGAAATGCTGGGAGGAGAAACCTTTGTCAAAAGTATTTATGGAAAGGGAAGTACATTTGGAATGAGGGTGGCAAAACAAATCTGATTGAGTAATTGCCATGGGAAGATAAGGCTTGCATCTGTTTTTAGAACAGCAGAATGTATGATCTTTTCATGGAGATAAAAGCCTGGCAGAAAAGGAGATCGGAATATATGCAGACAGCACTTGTAATTGAAGATAATAAAGATAACATGAAACTCATCACCTTTATTCTGGAAAAAAACGGATATGAAACCATAAGGGCTGAAACCGGAAACACGGGTATTGAGCTTGCCGTAAAAAAGAAACCCGATTTTATCCTGCTTGATATCCAGCTTCCTGATATGAACGGTATAGAAGTTCTCAAAGCCATCCGTAAATCAAAAGCAAATGGATCAATTCCGGTTATTGCCGTGACCTCCTATGCCATGACTGGAGACAGACAGCGCCTGATTGCAGCAGGATGCAACGGCTATATTGAAAAGCCTATTGTGGTGGAAACGATCATAAATGAAATACGCCGGATCGTGGAAAACAGATCTTAGGATCGTCTGTTCATTCATTTTATGATTCGGATTCGTTCTTTTTTTCAGACAAACGTAATGCTCTTCGCGCAATAGCTTCTCTATTTCTCCTGATATCATTTTTTGTTACAAGCTTAAGAGAAGGAATTGCAACCGGTCGATGGTCTTCTCCAAGAGCAACAAAGGTCAGGTAAGCTGAAGCAATATGTGTCTTGATACTGGACAATACCTGCAGGATTGGCATCAAAGGGCATCATTACTCTTGCTAAAATAACCCGGGAATCCTGTGCGGATTTTTCTGATTTCATTGAATACTCCTTTTGCAACCAGTACAAAAGTTGCTGTTTAATTTTTTTTGATTTTAACTGTTAATGAAAAAATTTATATATAAACTACCATGAGGCGGATCTGAACAGCGTTACAGCGCCTCAAAAAATCAGAGATTTTGACAAACATAAGAAGAGCATCAGTTACTTTGTCAAAAGTGAGCTCTTTTTTTGCAGGAAACTCCTGTAAAATACCTTAGCAGTTACAGGCCTGCAGGCTGTTGAAAGAGGCTTTAATTTTTCATTATCCGTTATAAAAATAATTTTTCAATTCTTACAGCTCCGACCTTGAATTCAGGAATTTTTGCAAGGGGATCAAAAGCATTGGAATCAGTCAGAATATTTGCAGGACTTTCCCCGAAATGAATGGGCATGAAAACCATTCCCGGTTTTACTGTGTCTGTTATCCTTGCAGGTACTTCCATTTGTCCTCTTTTTGAGCTTAACAAAAGGATATCATTGGCTTTTATATCCAATTTTTCAGCATCTCTGCTGTTAATTTCAACATAAGCTGTTTTCTGTTCCACATCAAGGTGTTTTGAAACCCGTGTCATTGTTCCCGTATGAAAATGTGAAAACATTCTTCCGGTGGTAAGAAAAAACGGATAATCTTTGCTTGTATGTTCGGCAGGCTCCTTAAATTCCACTGCATGGAATCTGCCCTTTCCCCTTGCAAAGGATTTTTTGTGAAGATAGGGCGTACCAGGATGATTCAAATCAGGGCATGGCCACTGAAGCCCGTTAATTCCAAGCCTGTCATAGGTCATGCCGCCGTAACTCTTTTCAGTCAGGCCTGTCATTTCATTAAAAATTTTTTCTGTGGAAAAATATGACATTTTATATCCCATGGCCGTGGATAATTTTGATATGATCTCCCAGTCGGAAAGGGAATTGCCCACAGGTTCAACAGCTTTATTTATTCTTCCGCAGCGCCTTTCGGTATTGGTAAATGTCCCGTCTTTTTCAGCAAGGCTTGAAGAGGCAAACACAACATCTGCAATCTGGGCTGTCTCAGACAGAAAAATATCCTGTACAACAAGAAATTCAAGTTTTTTCAATGCATTGTTAAGGTGATTCCAGTCCGGATCACTGAGTTTCGGATTTTCACCAATAATATACATTGCCCTGATTTTTCCTTTATCAATTGCAGAAATCATATCTGTTATGGTCATGCCGGGTTTGTCACTTAAGGTGCATTTCCAGGCATCTGAAAATTTCTTTAAAACATCGGGGTCAGAAACAGGTTGATATCCTGTTAAAACATTGGGAAGTCCGCCCATATCGCAGGCTCCCTGAACATTGTTTTGTCCCCTTAAAGGATTTACACCGCCTCCTTTAATCCCCACATTACCGCAGAGCATGGCAATATTGCAGCAGGATTTTACATTGTCAACACCTGTTGTATGCTGGGTAATTCCCATGGCATACAACAAAGATGCAGGCGAGTTCAATGCGTAAAGTTCAGCCATGGCATTGATATCTTTTTCACTTACCCCCGTAATGGCCGATACTTTTTCAGGAGTGTATTTTTCCACGGTTTCCTTTAAGCAGAGAAAATCTTCACACCTTTCTTTAATATATTTTTCTTTATGCAGATCATTTTTTATTATAAGGTGCATCATCCCGTTTAAAAGTGCCACATCAGTGCCAAGGCGGTGATTAACTGAAATATCAGCAAATTTTGAAAGCTGTATCTCCCTTGGATCGGCAACAATGAGTTTTGCCCCTTTTTCCTTTGCCTTTATTATCCTTCCCGCTATAAGGGGATGACATGCTGTGGTGTTTGAGCCTATGACAAAAATTAATTTTGAATCCTCAATCTCCGCAATGGAGTTTGTCATGGCACCGCTTCCAAATGCAGCGGCAAGACCTGCCACTGTTGAGGAATGTCACAGCCTTGCACAATGATCTACATTATTGGTGCCTATTGCAGCCCTTGCAAATTTCTGGGCAAGATAATTTTCTTCATTGGTCATTTTTGCAGAGACCAGTACTCCTATTGAATCCGGCCCGTACTTATCTTTTATTTTATTTAATTTTTTTGCTGTATAATTTACGGCATCATCCCATGTTGTTTTTGAGAATCTTCCGTCCTCTTTAATTAAAGGGGTCTTTAACCGCATGAAACTATTGATATATTCATGGAGATTCCATCCCTTTATGCAGAGTTTTCCCTGATTTACGGGATGGGATTTAAGGGGCAGAGTGGAATTTATCTTTCCGTCAATAACTTCAAAAAGGATTCCGCACCCGGTGCCGCAATATGAACATATTGATGGTACAAATTTACAATTCATTTTAAATTTTTCCTTTGAACTTACATGTCTAAAAAGCAGATTCATCCATTGGTTTTGGTTCCAGAGTGACTTTATCCCCTATCATTGTAAAAGGTGATTTCTCCATAGTCTGACCCGGTTTATAGTCAAAAAGATCTGCAACAATTTCATTGGTTTTTCTGTATAAAAGGCGCAGTGGTATTTCAGCAGGGCAGGCATCTTCGCATAATCCGCAGTCAATACACCTTCCTGCCATGTGAACTGCCCTTGTAAGATGGAAAATCGGTATTTCAGGGGGCAGGCTCCCCGGCTTTACAAGATCAGGATGCTCAAGGGAGCATTCATTGCAGAAGCATACCGGACAGATATTTCTGCATCCATAACATTTCATGCATTTGCTGAATTCATACATCCATCTCTTAAAACGCTCATCATTATCAAATTTATCAGTTAAATCACATGGGTTATCATTAAATGATATACCGTTTTTCTCTTTGTATTCCCCTGTTTTCTTAGGTTCAAGATATGAGCAGTCACCATGGTCTTTAAGTTTTGAAGGACAGCAGTTAACATCTATGGTTTTAATATTTTCACATTTCAGCTGATTCCATGTATAGAGAAGATTTAAAGCCCTGTTATTACAATCCCTTGCAATTAACCCGATTTTTGCATCAGGATGTTTTTCTGCAATATGGGTTGCTGTTTTTTCAAGGGAATAACGGCTGTTACTGATTCTAAGTTCTTTTAATTCTTCTTTGTTCTCCATTGTGAAACCATGGGGAATAAGGTGTCCATACAAATTTCTGTACCCGAGAAAAATATCAATTTCCCCCTGTTCAAGCATCTGCTCAACCTGATTTATAATATCCATTTTATACCTCCTCTTTCAGCTTTATTCTGTCAGCACACAGAGGATTAGGCCCAAGGCTGCGAATTTTTTCCGTGAAATCTGTAACTGTTTTTGTAAATTTTGCGGCTTCGGCGGAAGATATCCATTCAAGGTGAAGCCTTTGTTCAAGCCCTGCGAATTTTAATAATTCCTGGACAAAACTTATTCTTTTGATTGTCATATGATTACCGTACAGGTAATGGCAGTCTCCAATATGTCACCCGCCGACGAGAACCCCGTCAGCCCCGTCCTGGAACGCCCTTAAAATATGATGGGGGGATACGGTTGCAGAGCACATGACCCTTATAATTCTGATATTGGAGGGATACTGCATCCTGCTTACTCCTGCAAGATCTGCAGCACCATAAGTGCACCAGTTGCACATAAAAGCTATTATTTTCGGTTCAAATATTTCTGTTTTCACAGGATTACTCCTTTTCAGGCAGCCATGGCACTTTTTATCTGCGCATACAACTGCTCATTGTTAAATCCCATAAGAGAAGGTGCTTCAGAAGGACATGCAGCAGCACATGCACCGCATCCCTTGCAAAGCGCTGCATTAACCTCTGCGACTTTTTCTTCATTGTTCATTGATATTGCATTATAGGGGCACACTTCAATACATCCCATGCATCCGGAACACAGATCAGGATTAATTTCAGATACTATGCCGCCCACATCTATGCCGGTCTTTGAAAGAGTTGTCAAAGCCCGGGAAACAGCGGCCTTTGCCTGGGCAATACTTTCATCAACGGATTTCGGATAATGAGCCATTCCGCACAGATAAACCCCGTCAGTTGCAAAATCAACGGGCCTAAGCTTTTGATGGGCTTCAAGCATCCATCCGTTGGCATCGCATGGCACTTTAAAAGCTTTTGTTAAAAACTCATTTTCATTGGCATCTATTCTCGATGCAAGGCAGAGTATATCTGCATCAATGCAGAGCCTTTTTCCAAGGATAAAATCCTTAAATTCAATTGTCACTTTATCATTATTGTCACTGCCTGACCTGGCACTGTCCAAAAAGACAGCAGGTTTGTTTTCCATATCATATCTGAAAAAAATCACTCCGAGATCCCTTGCCTTTTTGTAGAGTTTTTCCCTTGTGCCGTAAGTTCTCATTTCCCGGTAAAGTATATACACATTGACATGGGGATTTATTTTTTTAATGGCAATGGCATTTTTAACGGAATGGGTGCAACATACCCTGGAACAATAGGGATGTTTTTCATCCCTTGAACCGACACATTGAATAAAACATATATTTTTTGCATTTTGAATTGGTTCAAAATTATTATTCTTTAACATTGAATCAAATTCAAGATTGGTTAAAACAGAATCGGTCTGCCCGTATAAATATTCATCCGGTTTTGATTCATGGGCACCTGTGGCAAGAATGGCAACACCATGGGAAATTGTTTTTTCTTTTCCCTGTGTTTCAATAATAGTTTTAAAATTTCCCATAAATCCATGAACCTGTTTAATTGCCGTCCCTGGAAAAACCGTGATAAGTTCATGATTTTCAATGTCTTTTATCAGGGATTTCACATAAAATTTCATATCTTCATCAAGAAAAGTTTTGTGAAGAAAAAGGGCGTTTCCACCGAGAGTCTGGTTTTTTTCCACAAGTGCAACCGGATATCCCTGGCGTGCAAGTCCAAGTGCTGCTGTCATACCTGCAATGCCGCCTCCTGCAACAAGTGCCTTTCCCGTAACAGGCAGTTTTGTTTCAAATAAAGGCTTTAAAAGAAAACTTTTGGCAACAGCCATACGCACTAAATCTTTTGCCTTTTGAGTGGCTTTTTCAGGTTCATTGGAATGCACCCATGAATCCTGATTCCTGATATTTGCCATTTCAAACAGATATTTATTCAGGCCTGCATTAACAAGTGTCTCCCTGAACAAAGGCTCATGGGTTTTTGGGGTACATGCGGCAACAACAACCCTGTTCAATCCCCTTTCCTTTATAACTTCGACCATTTTATCCTGGGTGTCCTGGGAACATGTAAAAAGATTTTCTTCGGCATAAACGACCCCGGGCAGGGTTGCTGCATATTCCACAACTTCCGGCACATCAACCGTGCTTCTTATATTTGTGCCGCAATTGCATACAAAAACACCTATTCTCGGGCTCTGTCCTGAAACATCTTTTTCCATTGGAAGCTTAATGGTTTTTGTTTTTGTATTTCTTGCAGAACTTAAATTTTCCGTTGCGGCTGCAGCTGCGGCACTTGCCTCCATTACAGACTGTGGTATATCTTTGGGGCCTGTAAATACTCCGCAGGCATAAATTCCCTTAATTGAGGTTGATACTGGATTAAAACTTGTATTTTTAATAAAATTAAATCCGTCAAGCTCAATACCGGCTCTTTTTGCAAGTTCAACTGAGCTTTGGCTGATTTCAAGACCTGTGGAAAGAACAATTATATCAAAACTTTCATCTTTGACACTGCCCTGTTCATCCACATATTTCATCAATAGTCCATTGCTGTTATTATCAGGGACAATGGTATGGACACGGGATCTTACAAATCTCACTCCTTCCTGTTTTGCTTTTTCAAGGTATTCGTCAAAATCTTTTCCCTGGGTTCTCATATCCATGTAAAATATGGCGCAGTCCAGAGAAGTTTTGCTGTGTGCCTTTGCCATGACAGACTGCTTTACCGCGTACATGCAGCACACTGAAGAGCAGTATCCATTGCTGCACCGCGATGTTTCCTCCCTTGACCCGACACATTGAAGCCATGCTATTTTTTCAGGCTCTTTTTCATGTTTTTTATCCGAGGGCAGTACAAGATGACCTCCAAAGGGCCCTGTTGCGGAAAGCATACGCTCAAATCCGGAAGATGTTACTATATCTGGGTGAGTGTTAAATGCAAGATTGTCAAATTTTGCAGGATCAAAGGATTCAAACCCCGGAGCAAGGATTACAGAGCCCACATTTAAAGAGAGTTTTTTTTCTGTATCTTTGAAATTAATGGCCTGTGAAGGGCAATTTTTTTCACACAGGCCGCACCTGTTTTTATTGAGAAACAGGCAGTTTTCCGCATCAATGACGTATTTCAGGGGTACGGCCTGTGAATACTTAACGTAAATTGCCTTTCGTTTTCCAAGACCTTCGTTGTATTCATCATCCACCTTTTTCGGGCATTTTGATGCGCAAAGCCCGCAAGCTATACATTTGTCAGTATCTACATACCTTGGATGCTGAGTCAGAGATACCTGAAAATCACCTTCCTGTCCTGAGATTTTATCAACTTCCGTAAGTGTGAGAAGTTCAATATTTGTATGCCGGCCGACCTCGACCAGTTTGGGAGAAATAATTCACATGGCGCAGTCATTTGTGGGGAAAGTCTTGTCTAACTGAGCCATTTTCCCTCCAATGGCAGGTGATTTTTCCACAAGATATACATAAAATCCCGAATCAGCCACATCAAGGGCAGCCTGCATACCTGCTATGCCGCCTCCCACAACCATAACTGAACCCTGAATTTTTCTTTGTTTTGTATTGTTATTTTCCATAAAAAACTCCATATTTTTTAATCGGATTTAACAGCCATCTGGCATCAATTTTTAAAAGCCTCATCAACAGCTGATATGATATCTTCATCGGTGAAAGGTTTTGATAAATACTCGTTTGCACCCAGTTTCATTGCCTTAACTGCATTTTCAACCGTGGAATAACCTGTGATGACAATAACGTAGACCCCGGGTTTTGTTTTTTTCACCTTTTCAAGTATATCCATACCGTTCATATCTTTAAGCTTCATATCAAGGAGAAGAACATTGTATGAATTATTTAAAGCCATTTTAAGTCCGTCTTTTCCCGAGGAACAATGGTCACACAAAAAACCTTCTTCGGTTAAGATCATTTTACAGGCTTTACCTATTATATCTTCATCATCAATTATCAGAATTTTCCGGTTTTTCATTTATCAGTTCTTCCTCGCTTGTCTCTGTCATTATTGGGAAAGCCATGCTTATTATTGTTCCTGTACCAGGTTCACTGAATATTTTAATACTGCCCTTGTGATTTTTTATAATCCCGTAACTCACTGACAGGCCAAGTCCTGTTCCACTTGATTTTGTAGTATAAAAAGGCTCAAAGATTTTTTTAACCTTGTCCAGTGGAATACCGCATCCGTTATCTTCAATTTCAACAACAACACGATTTTTTTCCGTTTCCATTCTTGACCGTATATAAATTGTACCGTTTTCATCAATTGCATGTACTGAATTAAGTAAGAGATTAATTAAAACCTGTTCAATCTGGTTGTCATCAAGAAGAAACTCTATAATATTGCAGTCAAGATCCCTTATCACGTTGATTCGTTTCAGATGAAATTCATTTTCCATGAGGGCAAGGGTTTTATTTATAATTTTATTGATATTTGCCATGACTTTTTCAAGCTTTTTCTCCCTTGAAAAATCAAGAAGGCCCTGAATGGTTGTTTTGCATCTCTGGGTTTCATTCATAATAATTTCAAGACCGTCTTTTAACTGCCCGGGTTCTTTAACCTTTTTAAAAAGATTTGAACTGTAAAGAAGTATGCCGGTTAAGGGATTGTTAATTTCATGGGCAATTCCCGCTGCCATTCTTCCAAGGGAGGACATTTTGTCAACCTTTGTTGCAAGTGTATTGTATTTCAGTATATGGGATTTAATGGTATTATCATGGTTGATTGCACATGCACATTGCTCTGCAACGGCCTGTATAAAATCTTTTTCATCATTGGTAATTTGTTTATTCACATCAAAATATACCCTGATAAACCCGAAAATCCGGTTATTTATCACAAGGGGAACATCTGCCAGCATACTTATTCCATGATCACACAGTCGTTGCGGATTTTTTACTCTTGATGAATTAAATATATCATTTATTATATCAATATTACCGGTTGCTCCGGATTTCTGTAAACCAGATATACCTGTAAAAAAGTTTGATTCAATAGTTTCTTCAACTATTCCATAGAAAGACTGTATACTGAAATCAGATGAATCCTTACTTATAACACACAGGACAGCGCCTTTGGCATTAAGCCCTTTGGCAAGCGAAGTGAGAACAAGATCAAAGGTCTTGTTCATATCTGACTTGGAATGAACAGCCCTGCTTACGTCCCTGAAACTATGGTAAAAACTTTTAAATTGTTCACATGAAGTATGGTCCACATCAGACTCCCTTTTTTTAAAAAAATTGAGAAAAAATCAAATTCGGCATCATGGCAGCCTTGATGCGTATATAATTTTATACGCTCATTTGTCGATATTTTCAACTCTTTATTCCTGACTTTTTCCAGAACATGTGTTTACCACGCTTCCTGTTCAAGCCTTTTATAAATAAACATAAGCTGTTTCTGATTGAGTTCACCGATATTTTCATTTATCCATTTCAGATCACCAGAGGCTATCGCAGCTTTTGCCTTGGAAGACATGGTATATTCAGAAAGAGCGGAACTACCTTGATCAATCAGCCTGACCCGGAATTCGCTGTCATCGGCAGTTCTGTTTAAGACTTTTAAAACCTCTCTTTTTTCAATGGAAGTCTTTGCACGTTTTCTGTCTGAACCAGACATTTTTTCTATTCTGGATAAATTTGCAGCCAGGGCATCATCTATGGCAGTCTTAATCTGCTCTTCTGTAAATGGTTTTGCAATAAAATCACGGGCACCAAGTTTCATGGCATTAACGGCAAGATCACTTGTGGCATAGCCTGTCATCACTATTACCTCCGTATCCGGGCTGATCTCCTTTACTTTTTTTAAAACCTGCATCCCATCAATATCGGGAAGCCTCAGGTCAGCCATGAGAAGATTATAGTTGTATTGATTCATGGCATCCATCGCTCCATTGCCAGTATTCTGAAGGTCAACATTATAACCTTCTTCATCAAGAACCATTTTAAGTCCCTTTGCGATGTTTAAATCATCTTCCATGATAAGAATATCCGGGGATATTATTTTTTCTGGCTGTTTACCTCTGTTTAATAGCTGCATTTCTGACTCCTTAAAATTTTAAAAAATTAAATTTAACTACATACCCGCAGTATCTTTAAATCTGCATTCATGAATTAGATTTCATCATAGTATAATTCATAACACTACAAGCAAAAAAACTGATCATTGATCACATCAATACGGCTAAAGCATAGACCATGCCATTGTTGTTTTTACAAGTATTAATTCAGATTATTTTTTGATAAGAAAATCTTGGGAAAACATTGAAAAGACTTATGAAAGAATCAGGATTTGCCCCATGGCCTTTTTTTTATAAGAAAGTCTTTGTAAAAAAACGTGTGACTTTCATTTTTTGTTGTGAAGCAAATCTGGGCCAATCCAGACCCGCCTCATGGCGGTTATAAAAAATGCAGGAATGACATTCATTGGGATAAGCGGGAAACTAATTTAACAATGTGAATTGTTTTATTATGGTTTTTCTGAAAATTTTATCTAACACCTGTAAAATACAGGTAATTCAAATCCATATATGTTATCAATAGGGGTTAATATATGTATAAATAAATATACGACACCGTATATTTATTTATTTATTTTTATTTTTTACCATTAGTCAACACCTGCCGGATAACCGCCTGCAATTCTGCAAAATGATATGGTTTTCAACCCGTCCACTGAAACCATAATCCTGGTAATTGGCCATGGCAGGGTCAGAGGAATAAACGCTGGAAACAATTATGGTCGCCTGGGCATCCATTTGCAGAATTTCTGCCGCTGTTTCCTGGCCACCCATCCCACCGGGAATGGTTAAATCTGTAATCACTATATCATAGGGATCATTATCCTCCCATGCCTTTCGATATTTTTCAACTGCTTCCTGTCCGTTAACGGCAGAGGATGTTTCATGGCCCATGATTTCAAGCATTGCGCCAAGCACTTCACGCACTGCCTCATCATCATCCATCACCAGAATACGAGCGGATTCAGGCACAGGATCTTCCGGTATCAAGGCTTCATCTCCGTATGTCATGCTTGTTTGTTTTTTCGTCGCCGGCAGATGAATGGTAAAAGTTGTTCCGTGATTAAGTACAGAGTCAACCCTGATTGTGCCACCATGCTTGACAATGATGGAATAAACAGAGGCCAGACCCAAGCCGATTCCCTGCGGTTTAGTGGGAAAATGATTATTTAGAGGATTTAATTTCGTGTTTTTTCATCAGTGCCGAAAAATTGGAACGCTGCATACCCACATTTTTTGCAGCTTTAGTTATATTCCCGTTTGATTTTCCCAATGCCTGTTTTAAGAAAGATTTTTCAATTTTACCGAAATAATTATCGATCAGGCTTTTTTTTAATATTTTCAGATCATTAATATTATCAGGGACAATTTGTTTTTGTATATTAATTTGGGGCTTTGCTTCAATATTATCCATAATGGTTTTACGGTTCACGTAGTTTTCTTCAGACATGATTACCAACCGTTCAACAACATTTTTTAATTGCCTGATATTACCGGGCCAGTCAAAATTAACCAGAATTTCAAGGGCATCATCTGAAAATCCTGCTATATTTTTTCCTGTTTTCCGACAGAACAATTTTAAAAAATGGTATGCCATTTCAGGGATATCTTCCTTTCTCTGTTTTAACGGAGGAATGTATATGGGAAATACGTTTAAACGGTAAAAGAGATCACCACGGAATTTTTCTTTATGCACCATTGTCTCAAGGTCTCTGTTTGTTGCTGCAACCACTCTTGCTTTTGTCCTTTTAATCCTGTCCGATCCAAGGGGTTTAAACTCTCCTGTTTCAAGAACCCTTAAAAGTTTTCCCTGTATATCCATATTCAGGTTGGCAATTTCGTCAAGAAAAAGTGTTCCCTCCGAAGCCATTTCAAAAATTCCGGGTTTATTCCTGTCAGCTCCTGTAAAAGCGCCTTTAACATGACCAAACAATTCACTTTCAAGAATGGAGGAAGAAAAAGTGCTGCAATCAATTGCCAGAAAAAGATTATCAGACCTTTTGCTGTGCATGTGAACTGAATTTGCAAACAACTCCTTACCGGTACCGCTTTCACCTGATAACAGGACGGTGCAGTCCGTGGAGGCAACTTTCTCAATTTTTTCAAACACATCAAGTATAGCCTTACTATGACCTATTATATTATTTAAACTGAATTTATCGTAAACCTGTTTTTTTAAGGCCATATTTTCTCTGACAAGTTTTCTGCTTTCAAGAGCTTTTTTAACGCTCTGGATTAGCTGATCTTCGGCAAAAGGCTTTGTAATAAAGTCAAAAGCTCCGTGTTTCATGGCCTCAACTGCATTGGTAACGGTTCCGTGCCCTGTCATTATGATCACAGACACATCTATTTGTTCATTATTTATTTTTTTTAAAATTTCAAGTCCTGACATATCAGGAAGCCTTATATCAAGAATAACAAGATCAAAATTATCCTTTAAAATTGTTTTCATACAATCCTCTCCGCACCAGGCAATTTCAACAAAATACCCCTGTTCCGAGAGAATTATTTTACTTCCGCTACAGATGGAAGGTTCATCATCAACAATTAAAATTTTTGCATGACCCGGCACTTCTTATTTTACTCCTTTGATTCAATTATCTATTCCGTGTATGAATTGCAGCCTTTAAATTTTGTTATTTTTCCCATTTACAATATTTGCTTTTCCATTGAATTCATGTGTCCTTTATTCTCCCAGGCAGCCTTAAAGAATTAACAATCCTTACAATAAATAAAAAAAATCGTTTATAAGAAAGAGCTCATTTTTGATAAAGTAACCGATGCTTTTTCTATGTTTGTCAAAAACTCTGATTTTTTGAGACACAGAAGCGCAGTTCAGCTCGGCCTCATGGCCGTTATATAGATTAAGTATCACACAAAATCCCATAAAGAAGATATCCGTGAACAACAATATCTTTGTAAATCAATTTCCAGAAAATATCAAATTTAAATACACCTGTTTTGACCGAGTCATTATCTGTGGCTATATTCTGAAATTTTTTTGACTGATTGTGTGGTCCTTTTTTTCTCTCTATCCCTGCTCACAACGAACCATGAAAAATCCGCCTCATGGCCGTTTTATATGAAACTCCTGCAAAGTACCTTAAATTATTAGAGTTTTTTTGTTGAGAGGCAGTCTGAGAGTCTCCAGATCTGCCTCATGGCAGTTATATAAAGCAAATGCTATATGTTTAAAGAATTGACTTGTCATGATAAAAGTTTTAATTATGATTAAAACTTTTTTTAAGTGGCTGTGCATTATGCAGAATTGCTTTCCGGGGAGCTTGCCACATATCTGAGCGGTCGTTATGTGGAGATAAAGGTTTTGTTTTCTGTCTATCCTATTCAAAAATTCATAAAATTAAAAACAATGTGGCTTCATCTTTAAAATATATCAGGTACGGAGGTCTTCCCCATGAAAAAGAAAATACTGGTATCAAGAAAATACCCCCTTGCCGGGATCAGGCTTCTTGAAAAAGAAAATTTTCATCTCACCCTGTGGGAAAAGGAAAGACCCATGACCCAGGCTGAACTGATTAGCAGGGCAAAAAATCATCATGCCCTGCTCTGCACCCTTACAGACAGGATTGACAAGAATTTTCTGGAACATTGCAGCCACCTTGATATTATTTCACAGTTTGCCGTGGGTTATGATAATATTGATATTGAAGAGGCAGCCCGCCTTGGCATTCCAGTGGGATTTACCCCTGATGCCATGAGTGAGGCAACCGCAGATATTGCATTTGGTCTGATGATAGCCGTGGCAAGGAAAATGTTTTTTCTGCATAAAACCATTATCAGCGGTAAATGGGGGTATTTCAATCCCACGGGAAACCTTGGAATTGAATTAAAAAATAAAACACTTGGGATTTTTGGCCTTGGACGTATCGGTATTAAAATGGCACAGCGCTGCAGAAATACCTATGACATGGATATTATTTATCATAACAGAACAAGGAATATCCATGGGGAAAAAATACTAAATGCCAGGTATGTTGGATTTGAAGAACTTCTTTTAAAAAGTGATATAATATCAGTGCACTGTGTATTGACCCCTGAAACGGAAAAAATTTTTAACATGTCAGCCTTTAAGAAAATGAAATCCACAGCGATCTTTATTAATACCGCAAGGGGACCCATCCATAATGAAACAGATCTGATCTCTGCCATTGAAAATGGTGAAATATGGGGAGCAGGCCTTGACGTGACAGACCCTGAACCCATGCAACCCGATAATCCCCTTTTGTCCATGGAAAATGTATGTGTCCTTCCCCATGTGGGATCGGGAACGATTGAAGCAAGAAATGAGATGTCCGTGCTTGCTGCAGTGAATATAATCGAATTTTACAAAAACCACAGGGTTCCACACATTGTAAACCCAGATGTTTTTAAAGGATAACATCTACTGTACCAGGGAGTGGATGACCATGGAATGTCT
>WFQS01000048.1 GCA_015486915.1 Desulfobacteraceae bacterium | reverse complement strand
TCCTTTTTCAAAATTTTTAAGTCTTCATTTGTTTTTGGTATAATTTCGCTAATCTCTTCAATTTCATTTTTATCTTCAAACAGAGGCATATCCTTTAATGCAATACAATTGGTTTCGCATAGTATAACTGCACGTTCAACGACATTTTTTAACTGTCTTACATTACCCGGCCAGTGGTACCGGTTTAATCTGTCAGACGATGCCTCATCAAATTTCATAACATTTTTCCCCATTTTCCGGCTAAACTGCTTAAGGAAAAAACAGGCAATGGGCATAATATCCATTTTCCTTTCATTAAGTGTCGGCATGGCAATGGGATAAACAAAAATTCTATAATAAAAATCTTCCCTGAACCGGCCTTGTTTTACCATTTTATCCAGTTTTTTATTGGTTGCAAATATAAGACGTACATCAACTTTTATGATTTTTGTATCTCCAATGGGCATAAATTCCCTTGTTTCAATAAATCTTAAAAGCCTGCTTTGAATTTCAACCGTTGTATTGCTTATTTCATCGAGAAAAACAGTTCCTCCGTTTGCAAGCTTGAAAATGCCGGGTTTATCCCTGTCAGCACCGGTAAACGCTCCTTTGACATGACCGAATAATTCAGATGAAAGCATCCCTTCGGAAAGAGTTCCGCAGTCCACGGCAAAAAAAACATTATCTTTGCGACTGCTGTTGGCATGTAATGCACGTGCGATGAGTTCTTTTCCTGTACCGCTTTCCCCATAAATACAGACAGTGGAATCAGTTGAAGCAACTTTTTCAACCATTTTAATAACTTTTTTAATTTCAGGGCTTTCTCCGATAAGCTGATGGGAGATATTTTTCTTTGCCTTTATACCCTTGGAAACATTCCGGTTTTTTCCATGCTTAATGCTTGTTACCGCCTGCTGAACAACAGCTCTTAACTCATATGGGGTGAAAGGTTTCGGAAGATAATCAAAAGCCCCGGTTTTCATCACTTCAACGGCTGAAGACACACTGGCATAGCCCGTTATTACGATCACAACCGTTTCCGGAAAAGTTGCATTAATACGGGAAATAACCTCCATTCCTCCAAGAACTTCCATGTTCAGATCTGTGATTACAATGTCAAAGTGCTTTGACTTCATCATGGTAAGTGCTTTAATGCCGTTTATCGTATATTCAACATCATAATCCAGCCTTGCAAGAATTTTTGTGCAATTACGGCAGATCTGAATTTCATCGTCAATAACAAGAATGGATATGGTCCTGTTAAGTGTCATAGATTATTTTCCGTGGTTTAAGGGAAGTGTAATAAAAAAAGCCGTACCATTGTCAGGCTCACTTTCTACATCTATTTTTCCGTTGTGCTGTTCAATAATACCGTGGGTAATGGCAAGGCCAAGACCGGTACCATATTTTTTGGTTGTAAAAAAAGGATCAAAAATCTTATTGAGATCATTCGAGTCTATTCCTTCACCATTATCTTTTACTATAAATACAAGTGCATTTCCATCATCGGAAAAACGTGAAGAAATTTGTATTTTCCCGCCGGAAGGGGTTGCCTCAATGGCATTTAAAGTAAGATTAATAATTGTCTGCTGGATTTTATCCTTATCAATTGCTATTGAGGGAAGGTTTTCAGTAAGATCAGCACTTAAATCTATATTTTTAAATCTGGCCTGTTTTCTTGTCAGAATAAGGCTTTCTTTTATAACTTCATTCAGATCATTTTGATTTTTTAATGACTTGCTCTGACGGGCAAAGTCCAGCAGACTTTTTACAATTTTACGGCAGCGCAGTGCTTCATTGCTTATAATACTTAATTCATCGTATATTTCCGTTCCCTTTTCAAGATCCTCCTGTATAAGCATTGACGAAGTTAAAATCGTTGTCAGCGGATTGTTTATTTCATGGGCAACTCCTGCGGAAAGCCTGCCTATGGAAACAAGCTTTTCCTGCTGCATCATGTTTTTCTGGAATTCAATTTCATTGGTAATATCCTTTGAAACTTCAACGACCCCTTTTAATTTACCGTTCTCCGCAATGGGGTAGCAGGAAATTGAAACATAATGTTTTTTCCCGTTATGATCAACGTGAATATGTGTGGCCTTTGATGATTTTCCAGTTCTTTTAACTTCTGCAAGTGGGCAGACACGATCCTTGCCGGAACAAGGCTCAGGTTGACCATGGGTTATTTCATGGCAATAACGGCCAACAGCCTCTTTTCTATCAATACCAAGCTTTTTAAGAAAAGTTTCGTTTATATCAAGAATTTTATGATCAACACCAATCACGGTAACATATTCATGTATCAGTCCGTTCATCATAACATCATACAATGCCCTGGTTTCAATAAGCTTTCTGCTTGTTCTGCTGTATCGTCTCGCAGCGCTGTCTATTTCCCAGAAAAGTCGTGCCGTGATATGGGACATTGACTGAACATGACTGCTCTTTTTTGACAGAATATCATTATAAATATCCATATTTCCGGTAAGTTCAACAATGAAATCTATATTGTCAAGTTTAAAAAAATCATTGTAATCATTTGAAACAAAAATACCTCTTTTTCTGGCCTTTACAAAACCCGGGGCATTATTATCTATGTCTGCAACTGCCACAATAACAGGTGTAAGCAATTGGAATTCATATTTTTCTATTAATTCCATCAGGTATAAACAATTGTTTCCAGCTCCTACTACGGCTATTCTCATGATAAATCTCCAGGTTAAACTTTTTTAATTATGTACATGTTCTATTAGGTTAATTTCCCGATGATTATTTTTTCCATGACCTTAACAAAAAATCATTATGACCACAACAAAAGATAAAAGTTACATCTTTTT
>WFQS01000047.1 GCA_015486915.1 Desulfobacteraceae bacterium | reverse complement strand
TGCCCAGACAGCCATACAGTCAGCAGGTAAGATTACAGGCAACATTAAAAAGGACAGAAAAGCCGTTCGTGATGCACTTGCATCCATTAAGAACTTCAAGGGAATCACCGGCAATATGACATTTACAGAGCAGGGTGACCCGAAAAAATGTGCTGTAATCGTTAAGATTAATGATAAAGGCGAATATACATTTTTTAAATCCATCTGCCCTGAATAATTTTTGCATATTATAAATTATTAACCTGTACACAGGGACGGAAACTTTGATTCCGTCCTTGTGAGACGGCAGTTTTATGTCTTTTTGCTTTAAGGCAGAACTGATATCAGTCAGATTATTATTTACAACTTATTTTTAAAATTTTTATCATATCAACGGGAGCCGGATCATGGAATATTTTCTTCAAAATCTGATAAACGCCCTGCAGTGGGGAAGTTTTTACGCTGTTATATCCATTGGGTATTCCATGGTGTACAGTATCTTAATGCTGTTTAACTTTGCCCATGGTGATATATTCATGGTTGGCACTTATATTGGATGCGGAATTGCCACTCTTTTTCTATCCCTTTTTTCAGCTTTTCTACCTGGATGGCTTATTTTTATCCTCACCATTGTTGTCACCATGTTTCTGACTTCATTTGTAGGCGTTTTTGTTGAAGAGGTGGGATATCGTCCCCTACGTCAGGCCCCGAGGGCATCGGCAGCCATTACAGGACTTATGATAGGAATTATTTTTGAGACGGGAAACCTCATTATTCTTGGTGCCCAGAGATTTAAGTTCCCGGCGCTGATAAAATCCGTGGCATATCATAAAGGAGGGATATATTTTACCAATGTCAAGATAATGATTGTGGGAATTTCCATTCTTCTCATGCTTGCCCTTCATGTTTTCATTAAAAAAACAAAATGGGGAATGGCAATGCGCGCCATGTCCTTTGACTCCCTTGCCGTCCCTTTAATGGGAGTATCAATAAACGTGATTGCACCACTTACCTTTGCCATAGGAGCAGGACTTGCCTCGGTTGCAGGCATTCTCTATGGTCAGGCATATCCGATCCTTGATCCATACATGGGAATTCTTCTTGGATGGAAAGCGTTTGTTGCAGCTATTCTTGGAGGCAGGGGCTCCATAATGGGCGCGGCAATAGCAGGTTATATGCTGGGATTTATAGAGATATTCGTTGCCATGATCTTTCCGTCAACCTTCAGGGATCTCATTGCCTACTCAATTATTCTTTTGATTCTGACCTTCAGACCAAGGGGCTTTTTTGGGATGGAACATAGCATAAGGCTGAGGCTTTAATATCTTAAAAAACCAGGACAATTACATGGAAACAATTAAAAAATTTAAAAGCATTTTTTATGGAGTACCCATAGCAGGATGGCTGCTTGGAGCTTTTACAGCAGTAATGCTTGAGTATTTTTTTGGTGATCCTGTTTCATATTTATTTAATCTGCCAAAAATACCAGTACTTTTCGGAGCACTTTTTGTACTGAAGCACCCTTTAATGATACCAAGTATTATTGGTTATGATATTGTTATTTATATTCTGCCAATTCTTCTTGTGGCAAAAATAACAGCACCATTAACCAATGCCCTTGCTTCGGTTCTTGAAAAAACACCGCTTTGGTTGTCGACCATAATCCATCTGTGCCTTTTTTACGGTATCATCGATACGTGGTCAGGGATAAACGACTACAGGCTTCTTGTTGTTAAACTTACCATGATATCCATTATCCTCACTGTCAGCTTAAATGTAATAAACGGCTACCAGGGAGAATTCTCATGTTCACACCCCGGTTTCATGGCACTTGGAGCCTATGCATCATCCACCATTACCCTTCTTTTCTTTGCAAATGATAAAATTTTCGGTGCAGCTCTTCTTCCTGTAGCCTGGGGGCCATGGGCCTTTCCCTTTGCCATTATTGCAGGTGGTGCAGTTGCTGCAATCGGGTCTCTTGTCGTTGCCATACCTTCTTTCAGGACACGCGGTGACTACCTTGCCATTATATCCCTTGCGTTCATGTTTATTGTTAAAAGTGCCATAGAAAATATGGAGATCATAGGCGGGCCGAGGGGGATGAGCAGCCAGCCAAACTACGCATCTCTGCCAGTGGTTTTTTTCTGGACAATTGTATGTATATGGACCATCCATAATTTTGTCACTTCCGTCATGGGAAAAACTCTAAACGCGGTGAGGGACAATGAACCTGCTGCCGATTCCATGACTGTCAATACAAGAAAAACCAAAATGACAGCCTTTATGTTCGGTGCGTTCTGGGCAGGAGTTGCAGGCGGGCTTTTTGCCCATGTGTTAAGATATGTGAATCCAAGTACATTCGGACTTCAGAAACTTGCTGAAATTCTTGCCATGGTTTATTTTGGAGGACTTAACTCCATTTATGGTTCCATTGTAGGTGCAGTCAGCATTAATGTTCTTGGAGAAGCTTTAAGACCACTTGAGCTATTTAAATGGATTGTTATTCCGTTGATATTGATTCTTGTGATGATCTTCCGTCCCTACGGTCTTATTTCTTTTACTGAAATTAACATGAAAAAAATGCTGAGACCAAAAAATAAATAACTGCAATAACCGGCTGAAAACAAATATTCAGAACAAACAAGCTGACACACACGTGAACAAGGAGTTGTACAATGCCACCACTGCTCAGTGTTAAAACAATGACCCATTATTTCGGGGGTCTTTGTGCGGTCAAAAATTATAATCTCACCATTAAACCGGGCCAGATAATCGGTCTGATCGGTCCCAATGGTGCTGGGAAGACGACCATATTCAATCTCATTACAGGAGTTCACACACCAACTGAAGGCACTATAGAACTTGAAGGCAGAGATATTGTGGGTATGAAAACCCATAAAATTGCATCATTAGGCCTTGGCAGAACCTTTCAGAACCTGCTTCTCTGGAGGCATATGAATGTCCTTGACCATGTGAGGATTGCCCATTATTCCCAGTTGAAATACGGCCTGTTCGGAGCATTTTTCGGAAGTCCGAGACGTAAAAGTCAGGAAGCTGAGATTGAAGAGAATTCCCACAGACTCATGAAATTATTCAATATCGACCAGTTTGCCGACCAGACCGTTGTTAATCTTCCCTATGGAGCCCAGAGACGTGTTGAAATGGCAAGGGCAATGGCAACCAGACCTAAAATTCTGTTTCTTGATGAACCCACGGCAGGTATGACACCGGATGAGCTTGTACACATGGTTAAAATTATCCGTCAGGTGCATGAAGATTTCGGAGTTGCAATATTTTTAATTGAGCACAGGATGAAATTTGTCATGGAATTGTGTGAATATGTCCAGACTCTTGTGTTTGGTGAAATAATAGCAGAGGGCCCGCCTGAAGAAATCCAGCACAATCCCGACGTTATAGAAGCATATCTCGGCAAGGAGGATTTAACCTGATGCAGTTAAAAGTAGAAAATCTTGAAGTTTCCTATGATAAAATAAAAGCTCTCCATGGAATCAGTTTTTCCATTGACCAGGGAGAAATTGTTACAATAATCGGGGCTAACGGTGCAGGCAAAAGCACAACTTTAAGGGCTCTTTCACGAATGGTTCCCTCGGGGCACGACTCAAAAATAGAATTCATGGGAAATGATGTATTAAAATACAGCGCAGACAAGGTTGTGTCAAAACTTGGGATTTCCCACGTCCCGGAAGGAAGGATGATATTCGGTAACCTCTCGGTTAATGAGAATTTAAGTCTTGCAACCTTTGCAAGAAAAGACAAAAAACAGATAGAAAAGGACAGAAAATGGGTTTTCGATCTTTTCCCAAGGCTTTTTGAAAGAAAAGACCAGGCTGCAGGCACATTGAGCGGCGGAGAGCAACAGATGCTCGCCGTGGGGCGAGCCTATATGAGCGGAAGAAAAATGATGCTTTTAGACGAACCATCCATGGGTCTTGCACCCATTCTCATGCTTGATATGTTTGATGCTCTCAAGGAAATCAACAAACTCGGTACCACTATTCTTCTTGTGGAACAAAACGCAAGGCTTGCTTTAAAATTTGCCGAGAGAGGTTATGTTCTTGAAAACGGACATCTCGTTCTCCAGGGAGATGCCGATGACCTGCTTAACAATCCGGATGTTAAAAAAGCCTATCTCGGTGCCTGATATAGCGTAAAGATAAAATTAAAATAGTCATCCGGAAATTGATGTAAGTGATGCAACGGGAACAAGCCTGACTTTTTTTTCAATTATTGGAAGTTCCTCCTTAAGAGCTTTTAAGGTGGCTTTATATGGATGGCCGATGGCAATGGCAGTCCCATGTTTTTCTGCAATACGAATAAGTTCCTTTAATTGTTTTTTTATATAGGCTGTTGACTGAACATTATCGAGAAAAACATCCCTTTGTGCAAACGGGATCTGCAGAAGCCGCGCACATGGTCTGCAAACAGAATCTCTTGTGGTCCTGCTGTCAACAAAAAAAAGATTCTTCTCCTTGAGTATTGTAAATATCTGTCGCATCTTATCCGACATTGTTGTTATTCTTGACCCCATATGGTTATTGACTCCCTGTATATAGGGAATCCTTTTAATATCCCTGCGAAGCACTCTTAAGACCTGATCAGGCGGCATATCGGCAAGTATGGCGCCGGGGCCGGGATTAATTCTTGGATATTCAACAGGTTCCATTGGAAGGTGAAGCATGATATGTATCCCCTTTTTGTGGAGTCTTCCGGCAATTTGTTTTCCAAAAGGTGCATCCGGAAGCACCGAAAAAGTAATATTTGGGTTAAGATTACTCAGATCACGGGCCATTTTTTTATCAAACCCGATGTCATCAATAATAATTGCCACAACCGGAGTTTTATTCACGGCAGGGGGAAGAACAGGCCTTTTTATCTTTACATGGTCAATGGTATCGTCAAATATCTCAAACATCGGCTCCTTATGTGATCTTTTTTTCATGGATGCGAGCTTTTTGTTGCGTAATAGTGGAAGATTTTTTTTATTTTTTAAATTCTCTTTTACCGGGGAAACTGGTCTCCTGTTCTTTTTTCCATGCTTTGCCGAAACCGATTGGCCTGAATTAACTCCAGCTTCTGTTTTAACCCTGCTTATGCTTTTGTCTGTCAGCCTTTTATTTAAAAAATAGTCGGCAAACATTGCCGCTGTTACAACAACAAATACCAGGATAATAAAACCTGTAACTATTTTTGTTAATTCACGCTTTAAAGAAGGCTTTTCGGTGTTTTTATCAGCCTTTTTTCGTGTTTTCCGTTTTTTTTGTGTCTTCGGTGTCTTTCGTGCCTTGATTTTTTTTTTGTTTGAAGCCATTTAAATAAAATTTTCCCGTAGCTGTTTAATCTATTCAAAACATTGTTCTGACCTGACAAGA
>WFQS01000046.1 GCA_015486915.1 Desulfobacteraceae bacterium | reverse complement strand
CCCCTGTACCTGCAATTAATAATCTTCTTGAAAACAACAATATGAAACTTGAAGATTTTGAATTGATAGAACTCAATGAAGCCTTTGCAAGCCAGTACATAGGATGTGAAAGAGAACTTGGTTTAAACAGGGAAATCACCAATGTTAATGGTTCCGGCATTGGTCTTGGACATCCCGTGGGATCAACCGGAGCAAGGATAATGACAACTCTTATATATGGAATGAAGCATAAAGAAAAATCCCTTGGCCTTGCCACCCTGTGCGGAGGCGGCGGAGTTTCCATGGCGTGTGCCCTTGAAATGATTTAAATTAAAGAATTCATTAAAATACTTGATCATGGGGCAAGTTTGATGCTAACAATCCTTGTTGATAAACAAAACTGCATAGGATACCCCGTTTATGATAACTTTTAATGATGTTAACCGGCTGTATAAAAATTTCGGCAAAACAATAACCACCATAGATTCTCATACGGAAGGAGAAAGCACACGGCTGATTGTGGATGGCGTAGGTGAAATACACGGCACCACAATGGTGGAAAAGCTTGATTATTTTAAGACAAATTATGATAATGTGCGAACCCTGCTTACAAAAGAGCCGCGGGGATCACGGGAGATCCTCGCGGCCATGGTTACGGAAAATGTATCGGAAAAAGCTGCATTCGGACTAATTTATATGGATGCAAAACGATATCCCTATTTATGCGGTCATGCCACCATCGGTGCGGTTACAACACTTGGCAGGACAGGGTTTATTGATTTAAAGGAAGGAGAAAATACAATCACCATTGATACCCCTTCCGGTATCATGGAAACCAGGCCACTGGTAAAAAACGGTAGAATCACATCCGTTGCCGTGGATATGGTCCCTTCATTTGTATTTGACACCAACAGGAAAATAACAGTTAAAAATTTTGGGGAAATATCCGTTGATCTGGTCTGCACAGGCGGTTTTTTTGCCATGATTGATGCTGACCTGCTTGGGATAAGTCCTGTGATTGAAAACAGGGATATACTTGTGGATCTCGGCATGAAAATTATTGATGCCGCCAATGAACAGCTTGATGTGGTCCACCCTGTGAACTCCGATGTAAATACAATTGATGTAGCGGAATTTTATGATTCAGGAAAAGGACACGGACCAGCTTCAGGCAGAGGCATGGTTATTTACGGGGAGTCCCATATGGACAGATCACCCTGCGGCACTGGTACAGCTTCCAAACTCGCCCTGCTTCATCATCATAAAAAAATAAAGATGCACCAGCCATATATCAATTCAAGTCCCCTTGGTACTTTGTTTGAAGCCGAGCTTGTAAAAAAAACAAAAACAGGACATCTTGATGCATTGGTTACAAGGATAAAAGGCAGGGCATGGATTACAGGTATACATCATTTTACAATTGAAAAAACAGACCCCTTTAAGGACGGATTCATACTATGATGAAAAATTTACCTGATCTGATCTTATTTAACGGCAGAGTCCATACTCCGGGTAAAGATAAGCCCCTGCAGAGCGCAGTCGCCATATGCGGCAGGTATATTTATGCACTTGGCAATGACAGCAAGATGCTTTCCATGGCAGGCCCTGCCACAAAAAAAATCGATCTTCAAAAAAAATTAGTACTGCCGGGCTTTACAGACACCCATTTTCATTTTTACGAGTGGGCATTGAACTATGACAGTCTTGATTTTTCAAAAACCCTGAATTTTTCGGATATGGAATCGGCAGTCATGGCAAAGGCAAAAAAACTCGGACGGGACAACTGGGTCCTGGGACAGGGTTTTAACGAATCGGACTGGCCTGAAAACAGAATACCGGACCGCCATGATCTTGACCGTGCGGCTCCATACAATCCCGTTTGCATATGGAGATGTGATCTTCACCTTGCCGTTGCCAATTCATCGGCCCTTAAACTTGCTGGAATTAAAAGAACCACCCCTGATCCTGAACAGGGAGTTATTGTCAGGGATATTGACGGATCTCCCACGGGTGTACTTAAGGAACTTGCACCAAATCTTATTCGCAGTGCAATTCCGGAACCAGAAGAAAAGAAATTATTAGATAATATGCAGAAGGCAATTTCCCATGCCCACAGCCTGGGATTAACCGGTATCCACGATATCCGGCTGATGGGAGGTAAAGAAGGGGCTGCGGCCCTGAAAGCCTGGCAGACTCTGCACTGGCAGAAAAAACTCAATATCCGCTGCCATGTTGCACTTCCCGGTGAAATGACGGATCAGGCGGTTGCCCTGGGACTGCGTACCGGATTTGGGGATGCTCTGCTGAAAATCGGATATTTAAAATTTTTCGCAGACGGCGGTATGGGAGCAAGAACTGCATGGGTCACGGAAAAATACCTTGACGCGGAATATGGTATGCCCCTGACACCGGTTGAAGAGATTAAAGCTGCCGTTACAAAAGCCGATGCAGCAGGACTTTCCTGTATGGTTCATGCCATAGGGGACAGGGCCTGCCATGAAATCATTAAAATGTTTTCACAAATTGAAGAAGAACAGGAGACCTGCTGCAGGATTCCCCACCGCATTGAACATGTTCAGATGATTCTCCCCGAAGATCTTCAAAGGCTGGGCAGACTTAAGAATCTTGCAGTTTCCTGTCAGCCCAATAATTTAAGTCTTGATATTTCCATGATTGAACAATGTGCCGGGAAAAGAGGGAAATATGCCTATAATCTGAAAAATCTTTTAAACACAAAAGTTCCCGTGATGTTCAGTTCCGATGCCCCGGTTGCAGATCCCGATCCCTTTGCAGGTATCTATTCCGCAGTGACAAGAAAACGTATGAACAAAACCCCGGAACAGGGCTGGTACATGGATCAGGCCATAGACGTTGATGAGGCTGTAACCGGATACACCCTCACTCCGGCTGAAGTTTCAGGCAACGGCCATATACTTGGCTCCATATCAAAGGGAAAACTGGCCGATCTCATTGTAACTGACCGGGATATTTTTAACATACCCCATGAAGAAATTGCCCAAACCCGGACAGATATCACTGTTTTTAACGGAAAATTAGTATATGAACGATGAACCTGACCTGAACTCTTTGTACCTTAAAGCTATTTTTAATCAGTCTGCAGACGGATTAATGATATGTGACGCCCGGGGCAGAATCCTGAAACTTAACAGTGCCGCGGAAAAATTAAACGGGATCACCGCTTCGGATATAGTGGGAAAAAATGTACGGGACATTGTAAAACAGGGGCAAATTGACAGATCCGCGACACTTGAGGTGCTTGAAACCAAACGGCAGGTCAGTGTGATCCAGACCACTCCGGGATCAGGCTATACGCTGATGGTTACGGGAACACCGGTACTTGATGATAATAATGAGATCGTTTTTGTAGTTGTAAATGAACGTGATATATCTATGATCGAGGAGATGAGACAGCAGCTTGCACATACCCGGCAGGAATCGGAAAAAATCAGGGAAGAGCTTACAGAGCTCACCTTACTGGAACTTAAGGAAAATAATATTGTGGCAAAAAGCAGGGCAATGCAGCACACCCTGAGCATGGCACTGAAACTCGCCAGTATTGATGCTTCCAATATCCTGATCCAGGGGGAATCCGGAACGGGTAAGGGGCTGCTTGCCAAATTCATTCATAAACACAGCTCCCGGAATAAAAAGCCTTTTATCCAGATTAACTGCGCAACTTTACCTGAAAATCTGCTTGAAGCCGAATTGTTCGGTTATAAAAAAGGGGCTTTCACAGGTGCAAGGGAAACGGGAAAATTAGGCTTGTTTGAAGTGGCATCCGGGGGCACGCTTTTTTTAGACGAGATAGGTGAATTATCCCTCAGAGTTCAGGCAAAATTGTTAAAATGCTTAGACGACCATGAAATCATGCCTGTAGGAGGCATCAAGGGAAAAAAAATCGACTGTACCGTTATTGCTGCAACCAACCGGGATCTGAAACGCAGAACAATGAAAAAACAGTTCAGACTGGATCTTTTACACAGACTCAACACCTTTGTCCTGTCCATACCTCCATTAAGGGAAAGAGCCGAGGATATTCTTGAACTGGTCGGAATATGCCTGAAACGATACAACAAAAAATACAACCGCAGAACATATATCGGTTACAATGCATTTGAAAGTCTCAAATCCCATGAGTTTCCCGGAAATGTCAGGGAATTGATAAATATTATCAAGCAGGCAGTGGTGATGAGTGAACGCAGACTGCTTGATAACTATATTATAAGCGCAACAGCAGCAAATAAAACCCCGGAACAGGCAGTCGCAGTCTCTGAAAAAAAGATCGGCCTTACCGAAAGAATCAACTCCGTGGAGTTTGATATGCTCATGCATGCTGCCACACGATGCACTACAACCCGCGAGGCCGCTGATTTTCTTGGCATCAGTCAGTCCACTGTGGTAAGAAAAATGAAAAAACACGGAATTAAAATGTCAGCCCTTTAATGTTGATTCATTTTTAAATCAAACCTTTGGCCCTGAATTTGTCAGAATCCTCGATTCTTTGAGTCTGTCTGAGAGAATCCGGATCTGCTTCATGGCAGTTATATCCGATGTGTCAGGCAGATCAGGCTGTCCTTTTTTTTGATTCTATATTGCAT
>WFQS01000045.1 GCA_015486915.1 Desulfobacteraceae bacterium | reverse complement strand
GCCTTTCAGATGGCAGATGATCTCCTTGATTATACGGCAGATGCCATTACCATGGGGAAAAACCCCGGGGCAGATTTAAGGGAAGGAAAACTCACCCTGCCCCTTATCGCTGCCCTTGCCAGGGCAGACAGAAAAGACCGGCTGTGGATGGAAAAAATCATTAAGGCTTCTCTGTTTAATGAAAATGATTTTAAAAATTTAACTGACATGCTTTACAAATACAGTGGAATTGAATATACAGAATCAAAGGCAAACTATCATGCCAAAAAGGCAAAATCGAGCCTTGATATTTTTGAGGCTTCAGAATCAAAAGATGTGATGATGATGCTCGCTGATTATGCCGTTGCAAGAAAAGTATAAAAATTATGAATAAAATTAATATCATTAACAGAAAAAACAGAATACATAGTCTCATCTTACCCCTTGTCATCATGATTATGCTGATGATCAGCTGTGGATCGGGTGAGTGCGGCACAGGCGCTGCCGATGTAAAAACGGTTGTCGCACTTGGAAGCAGGGCAATTGTGAACGGGAACACCGCTTTTGCAAAGGATGGAGCAATTAAAAGAGCCATTTCAATTTCAGTTGCCGAGGTTGTCTCATCCATGCTTACAAGATCCGATCTTACAGCAAACCTTGGTATTATTTACGACAATGTGCTTGAAAATCCTCAAAAATATGTTGTAACATACAGGCTCTTAAATGAACTTGACAAAAGCAATCACTATATTGTTGCTGTTGAATCAAAAATAGATGCTGCAGCATTGAATGCGCTTTTTACGGAAGAAGGCATTTTAAATAAAAAAAATCTAATTCCAAAGGTGTTACTTCTTATCTCCGAACAGGCCCCCGGAGAAATCCTGCCAAGGTATTGGTGGGGTAAAAATCCTCTCCCTTACAAATCCATAACTGAAAACGCTGTTGCAGCTTACATTACAAACAGTCATATCTGTGAAATTGCCGGAACAGGTGATCCAAGACCAGATCCTGAAACCCTTGGCATCACCTTTGATTCCATCCATGATTCCAATGCGGCAATCAAACTTGGACTTGAGATAAATGCGGATATAGTTGTTATCGGAAGTGCCGTGGCAAAGGAAACATTAAATACAATGGGAGATGAAAAATCATATCAGGCAGATATTTTCCTTAAAGCATTCAGGACAGATACCGGTGACAGAATAGCTTCTGTAAAAACAAAAGCCGTAGCACAAAACTCTGTCAGTGAAACCGGTATCGAAGAAGCATTTAACAAGGCGGGTACTCTTGCGGGAGAAGAACTTGTATCAGCAATAGATCAGAATCTTATCGAACAGAACAACGGTCCCGGGATCATTGAAATTACAATTCAAGGAACGGACTATCTGTCAAGTTTCATCATGCTGAAAAGAATAATGAATAAAATGGACGGAATTCAGGATATCCAGACAAAGGAACTTGGATCTGACCAGGCCGTGGCTGACATAAAATTTCTCGGAAGCGCAAAAAAACTTGCCAATGCTTTGATGCTGCAGACATTTGATTCCTTTGGAATTGAGATATCCGATGTAAAGGATGCTTCTCTTACAATCAAATTTGTTCCTGTCAATAAAACCAAACCGGTGAGTAAATCTGATATTGAAGCAGCACATATTTCTGAGTAGCACAACTTTCAGATCAATACAGATTGTTTCCTCCCAGACTATTTCTATGCAGCTTCTTTTGAGCAGCTTATTTCTATGCAGATTATTTTTCAAAAACAGTTCATCTCATTTTTCTTGACATAAAAATAATCAAATGCTATTAACAAATCAAAATTTTTCAGGCGCGTAGCTCAGTTGGTAGAGCGCTACCTCGACATGGTAGATGTCAGCAGTTCAAGTCTGCTCGTGCCTACCAGTAAAATAAAAGGGATTAACCATTTTTCAGTTAATCCCTTTTTTTGTTTCCTGTTTTTGTTTCCTGCATGTAAAAAATATCACACCTAATTTTAAAACTTTTGCAGAATGTTCTACTTAAGGGAACTTCCAAAAAAGAATTTACGCATCCTGTTTGCCCTTTTGCCCGTTTTCTCTGTTGTGATAACAGGCACATAGTTTGACTATGCACCTGTCATCACGCCTTGAAAACGAACAAAAGTACTGCACGATATACGTATATTATTTTCTTCCAGTTCCCTAATTGAAGTCCGGAAAAAATTAAAATTTTATTTTAAATGCTCCATATACCAGTTCGCAGCAAGATCAAGTCCTTTTTTTACGGATATCGTCGGATCATATCCAAGAAGATGTGAGGCTTTAGAAATATCTGCAAGGGAATGACGGACATCACCTTCTCTGAAGTCCCTGTAACGGGGTTGAATGGTCTCAGCTTCAGGGTATTTATTCTTTATTCTCTCCTTAATGAGAGCAAAGAGTTCATTTAAGGTGGTACGTTCTCCAAATGCAACATTATAAACCGTGTTTAATGATTGTTCTTTTTCCGTAGCTGCTGCAAGTATGTTTGCCTGGACTGTATTATCGATGTAGCAGAAATCTCTGCTTGTTTCACCATCGCCATTGATAAATATTTTCTCACTTTTTATCATTCCTGCAAACCACAGGGGTATTACCGCTGCATATGCCCCATTGGGGTCCTGGCGTTTTCCAAATACATTAAAATATCTTAATCCAATTGAGTTAAAACCATAGGTGGTTGCAAAAACATCTGCATACAGTTCATTTACATATTTTGTCACAGCATAGGGTGAAAGGGGTCTGCCTATTTTATCCTCCTTTTTGGGAAGACCCGGGTCATCCCCATAGGTGGAACTTGATGCTGCATATACAAACCGTTTTACACCTGCATCCCTTGATGCAACAAGCATATTCAAAAAACCCGTGATATTGTTTTCATTTGTGAATACCGGGTCTTCAACGGATCTCGGAACAGACCCGATAGCTGCCTCGTGGAGCACATAATCCTTATTTTCACATGCTGTTCTGCATGTTTCGAGATTGCGTATATCTCCTTTAATAAAAACAAAAGATGCCCATTGTTCATCACTGACAGATTGTCTTACCTGATCAAGATTATGTTGAAACCCCGTGGAAAAATTATCTAAACCTGTAACTTTCTGGTTGAGCAGTAAAAGGGCTTCAACAAGATTTGAGCCTATAAAGCCCGCGGCTCCGGTCACTAACCATGAACAGGGTTTAATTTTCAGATTTTCCTTTATCTCATCATATTTCATACTTTAATTCCCCTTTGTATTATTTTTTCCCGGTTGATATCATTTTATTCATTTTAATCATTTTAATTATGGATTTATCAGCCTTGTTAAGACGATCGGCCAGTATACCAAACAGATGTTTTGCAACATCGGGATATTTCTCAATTACCTCGGGAAGCTTATCCCCGGGAAACCTTTTTATAACAGATCTTCCCTTGGAAATAATGGATGCTGATCTTGGATCACCTGTGATGGCGGACATCTCACCGAAATATTCATTGGGTTGTACAATTTCCGCTATTTTTTTACCCCCTTTTACAACATAAACTGCTCCCTGTACCAGTTTGAAAAAATCGATATCCGTATTTCCCTCTCTGATTATTATATCTTTATCCTCATATCTTTCAACATCGGGATTCACAAGATACGCAGGAAGAGCCTCTTTTGTTATTGTGGTCTTCTGCAGCACCTCTTCAAAGGAAGTAACTCCCTGTCTTACTTTTTCAAGACCTGCATCCCTTAGCGTTGTCATCCCCTCCTGGATGGCAAGTTTTCTCAACTGGTCTTCGGGAAGAGATGCATTAATTGCCTTGGAAATTTCATCGGTGACTTCCATAAGTTCGTATAGTCCGACCCTTCCCTTGTATCCGGTACCATTGCAGTGGGGACATCCTTTTGGACTGTAAAGTTTAAGTGTGGGAATTTCTTCCTTGGAAAAGCCCTGAAGTTCAAGTTCTGCAGGGTCATAACCGGTCACTATCTGCTTGCATTCAGGACACAGCCTCCTTGTAAGACGCTGGGACAGCACCATTGTAACTGCAGATGCAAGCATATAAGCAGGGATTCCGATATCAATTAGTCGTCCTATTGTTGAGGGGCAATCATTGGTATGAAGCGTACTGAATACAAGATGACCGGTCATGGCAGCTTTTATAGCTATTTCAGCTGTAGAAAGATCCCTTATCTCTCCAACCATGATAATATCAGGATCCTGGCGTAAAAAAGATTTAAGGGCTGCTTCAAATGTCATGCCCACATCTTCTTTAACCGGTACCTGGTTGATCCCCTTGAAGTTGAACTCCACAGGATCTTCAGCAGTGAGAATTTTGGTATCTTCCTTGTTCAGCCTGTTCAAGATGGAATAAAGTGTTGTGGTTTTCCCGCTTCCTGTAGGTCCTGTAACAAGCAGAAGTCCATAAGGACGGCTGATACATCGCTTAATACCGGCAAAAGTTTTCTGCTCAAATCCAAGTTTGGAGAGATCCACACTCAAAGCACTCTGGTCAAGTATACGCATTACAACGCTCTCACCAAAAAGAGTGGGAAGTGTTGACACCCTGAAATCAACTGATTTACGCCTTCCCATACGCATTTTGATTCTTCCGTCCTGGGGGATTCTCCTTTCTGCTATATCAAGTTCAGCAAGGATTTTCAGTCTGGAAATAACTGCATTTTTAATGGATAAAGGAAGATTCATAGCTTTGTACAGAGAACCGTCAAGCCTGTATCTTACCTGGAGTGATTTTTCAAATGGTTCAATATGAATATCACTTACCCCGTCACTTATCGCTTTAATTAAAATTCCATTTACGAGTTTTATGATCGGTGCGTCAGAAGCCATGAATTCATCATAGCTGTCGTCATCAACAGCCTGGACCTCAAGTTCCTCAGCAGCTTCGGACACAAGGGAACCAAAGTCCTCCACAGAAGTGACAGGCTCATCATCTTCAACATCCTCTTCAAAATGAATAAATTCCTTGTACTCTTCTTCGCTTATTTTGAAAAAATCCCTGTATGCCTCTATTATATCATTTTCCGTTGATACACACAGCTTGAGATTTTTTCCTGTTTCCTGCTGGAATTCTTCAACAGCACCCGTGTCAGTGGGTTCTATCATGGTAACAACAAGGTCATCTTCTTTTATACCAAGAGGAAACGCCATGTATTTTTTTGCCGTTTCAAAGGGAACAAATTTCAGGACTGCAGGATCCGGTTTTATGTCGGAAAGTCTGACAACTTCATAATTATAAATTCTGCCAAGGACATTAATAATGGTATCAGGATCTATGAATCCCATTGAAAGGAGGATGGAACTGAGTCTTCCACCTGTTTTTTTCTGCTGGTCAAGGGCTGCCTTAAGCTGAATACTTGTGATCTGGCCTTCCTTGGAAAGGATCTCTCCAATACGGACCTTACCTGCTCCGGACTGGTCCTTAATTGTGGATTTAAGACTTGTGGTTCTTGACTGCCTTGCCCGGGAAGCTTTATTCATTTATATTCTCATGTTGTTTAGATTCGGTCTGTTTTATTACCATTTTTATTATCATGTATCTTTTTTACTCCGGCAAAAATAAGAAATACACCAAGCATATAAAATGAAAATTTAATGATCCCAAGGCTTGATGAAAAAGCCTTTATAGTGGCTACCTTCGGCATAACCTGGGGAATTCTGTAAAACACCCCCATTCCTGCCATGACAAGTATTACACCGAGAATCAATTGTATTTTTTTCTTATCCATTACATTATTTACCTTGCCAATTGGTAATTGGCTTTTTCAGATTGATTTTAATGTGTCATCACTGCTTGCCTGTTTTCCGTAAAAATCAAGGACCCTGGCCTGGACAGGCCAGAATCAAAACGAATTTTGTAATTCTTTTGTCAAAAATACACGGGAACCAGGGATAAGAAACTAACTGTTTTCATTGAATTTTTCTTCAAACATAAGTTTCTTTTTATCAAACTCATCCATAAAATTTTCAAGGTCATCAAATAAAATATCAATTTCTTTCTGGATTTCTGCAATTTTTCGTGAAAGAGAAGCGATCTCTTTCCCATTTCCGGCATTAACTGATTCCTGAAGCTCAATATTAAGATTTTTCATCTCTTTTTCAAGAGAATCTATCTTATGTTCCGTTCTGTCAATCTTTTTTTTCAGCGGGTTTAAAACACGGGATCGCTGGGCAATTATTTCAGATCGTTTTTTCCTGATCTCCTTTCTGGAAAGTTTTACTCCATCCTCGACACCATTTCCGTTACCTTTGTTTTTTAACTGTCCCTTTTTACCTTTTTGCAGGGCTTGTCCCTTCTTATCCGATCTGCCGGAAAATTCACTTTCAGAAGACCTTTCGGTATGACTGAAATTTTTTTCTGCTTTATTTAATGTCTTCTCAACTGCCCTTTTATTATCACCCCAGCCTTCCTTTTCAAGAAATTCCTCATAGGTTCCTTCAAAAACTTTAATTGTGTTATCCTTAAAAACAATTAACCTGTTTGCAAGGGAATATAAAAATAATTCATTATGGGTTACCAGTATGACAGAGCCTGCAAAATTATCAAGGGCGGCGACAAGGGAATCGCTGGACTCCATGTCAAGATGGTTTGTGGGTTCATCAAGGAGAAGAAGGTTTAAAGGTTCTGCAAGAAGTTTTGCAAGCATCACCCTGCTTTTTTCCCCCCCTGACAAGACTGAAATACGCTTTAAGGCATTGTCCCCTTCAAACATCATTGCTCCGCATATATTTCTGGCCTGCTGCCTGTCAAGATCACCGTTGGAATAGAGTATTTCCTCTTCAATGGTCAAATTAGCGTTAAGGGACTGGATATTTGTCTGCTCAAAGTATCCCGGTTCAACACCCGGATTGTACCTGACTTCACCGGACACCGGTTTAAGGTTTTGAGATAAAAGTTTTAAAAGTGTTGTCTTGCCTTTACCGTTTTTTCCAATAATTGCAACCCTGTCCTTCGGAAAAAGAGTAAAATTAAAATTTTCAATGAGCTTTTCTTCTCTGCAATAGGAAAAGCATAAATTTTCAGCTGCAATAACCTGTTTCCCTGAAAAAACAAGGTCTTGAAAAGAGAATTCAAGGGATTCAAGTTTATGGAGATTCTCTTTTTTCCCCATTTTTTCAAGGGCTTTTATCCTGGACTGCACAAGTCCTGCAAGCCTTGCCTTTGCACGGAACCTTGTTATAAAAGTTTCCATATCTTTGCGCCGCTTTTCTTCATTGACCCTTGTTTTTTCATAGATCTCTTCATCCTGGGCAATCCTGGCGTAATATTTTCCAGTATTTCCCTTTATTTTTCTTACGGTATGCCTGTGAATTCCGGCAATGTGGGTGACAACACTGTCCATGAAACTCCTGTCATGGGTTACAAGGAGAATCTCCCTTGGCCAGGATGAAAGAAAACCTGAAATCCAGCGTATGGATGTGATATCAAGATAATTGGTGGGCTCATCAAGTATGAGAAGATCGGGGTCTGAAACAAGAACCTTTGCAAGATTCAGCCTGACCTGGAAGCCACCGGAAAATTCATCGGGGTGCATCTCCATCTGTCTGTTTGAAAAACCAAGGCCTGCAAGTATTTTTTCAGCTTTCCAGTAGTGATCTTTTTCACTTTCAGGAAGGCCTTTCATACACTCCTTTATCACCTGGTCTTCTGAAAAATTTATGTGCTGGGTAAGATACCCAAGCCTGTAGCCATTGGGGATACGCACAGCCCCGGTATCGGGCTCTTCCTCTCCTGTTATCACCTTAAGAAGTGTTGTTTTGCCATGACCGTTCCTGCCCACAAGGCCTATTTTTTCACCGGTATTGATCTGGAATCCTGCATTGTGAAAAAGGATCTGCCCGCCAAAACTCTTTGAAATAGATTCAATAGTTATCATAAATTTTATACTTTATAGTCCATACCCTACAGGCCGGATACATCCGGATTGGCCTCATGGCCGTTTTTTATATGAAATTCCTGTAAAAATTTTTTAAATTAAGTGTTTTTTTATTTGTTGAGAGGCTGTCTGAGAGAATCCAGATCTGCCTCATGGCAGTTAAATAAATCCTTTCTGACTTATAAACAGCATAATTTCCTGGGCGGCTTCATTCGGGGTCAAATTTATTGTGTTGATTCTCAATTCTGGTTTTACGGGAATTTCATATGGGTCATCAACTCCTGTAAAGCCCTTTAAAAGTCCTGCCCTTGCCTTTGCATACATCCCTTTTCTATCTCTTTTTTCACATTCTTCAATGGGAGTTGAGACATGAATTTCAAAAAAACCGCCGTATTCCTCAATGGAAGATCTTATTTCACACCGCGTTTTTTCATAGGGTGCAATGGGAGCGCATATTGCAACACCCCTGTTTTTTGTGATTTCCGCAGCAACAAAACCGATTCGCCGAACATTAATATCCCTGTGTTCCCTTGAAAACTTCAGCTCGCTTGACAGGTTTCTTCTCACTATATCCCCGTCAAGGAGAGTCACCGGTCTGTTCCCGATTTCCATGAATCTGCTGTAAATAACCCTTGCTATGGTGGATTTTCCAGCACCTGAAAGACCGGTAAGAAAAATTGTAAGCCCCTGCTCCGATGGAGGGGGATAGGATTTTTTCAATTCATCTATAACTTCAGGAAATGTAGCCCAGTCGGGAATTTTTTTCCCGGAGCGGATTCTCTTGCGGATATCAGAACCTGAAAAAGATATCCTTTCCCCATTTTCGGGAACATCTTTTTCAATTCTGTATTCATCCTCAAAGGGAAAATATACCATTTTTTCAAAGGATATAACCTTAACACCCACTTCCGATGAAGCTTTTTCTGCAAAAGCAATGGCATCATCATAGGGATAAAAAGGTTTACCTGAACCGTCCTTACCGGGACTTGCATGATCATGGCCTATGACAAAATGTGTACACCCGAAATTTTTCCCCATTATCATATGTAAAAGGGCGTCCCTTGGCCCTGCCATGCGCATGGCAAGCGGCAGAAGGCTCATTACAAAAGAATCCGGGGGATAGTGGGATGCAACTTTTTTATAGCATCTCATGCGGGTATAATGATCAAAATCACCTGGTTTTGTTACCCCTGCAACGGGCAGAAGCAGAAGATTTGCCCTTGCTTTTTCCATGGCCTGGAGTGTCATCTCAAACTGGGGTCTGTGTATTGGCTGGCGGGTCTGAAATCCCACAACCCTTTTCCATCCAAGCCTTGCAAAAATATTTCTCACCTCAAAAGGGGTCATTCTTATCTGTTTAAAATCAGAATGAATGGGAAGACTCAGCGCTTCTACATTACCGCCAATATAGTAATGTCCCGATCTATTAAAAAGGTAATTCACTCCCGGATGTTTTTTATCTGCAGTTCCATAAATTCCAAAAGCTTCTTTTTCACAATCAACGGGCCAGATATCTTCAACTTCCATTATTCCAAGAAGAAAACCCTCCGGATCACGCAGAACAACGGACTGACCGGCTTCAAGGGTTACGGCGAGAATCTCCGGGATGTCAAGACACACAGGTAATGGCCAGAGTTCACCTGTTTCAAGACGCATCCGGTCAAGAACCGATTCATAATCAATCTGCTTCATGAACCCTTTCAGGGGAGTATACACACCCGTTGCAAGCAGTTCAAAATCACAGATTTGCCGATCGTTAAGTATGATATCGGGCATTGAAGATGTCAGTTTTTTTAACAATGCACTGCGCTTGTCATCTGCAAGAAGGTTTACAAGATCATCTGTATTTCCATAGGGTTTTGATATAAATGAAGTATTCATGGGCTGTTAATT
>WFQS01000044.1 GCA_015486915.1 Desulfobacteraceae bacterium | reverse complement strand
GGTCTGATAAATTATTTGCTGCCCTTTTTTACGGCTATGCTCTGTAGAATACGCTGGTTGCCACTCAACCTTCGCTCCTTGTCGAAGTCGTTCATGAAATCCACTGGCTTCCTTGCGGTTTTTTGGCATGATTGTGATAAACTTGCCATTGTTTTTTTCGATATGATGCATGTTGTCTTCGCTACAGAGTTTTGAGTCTGCTATATAAAAAAAATCCTCACTTGCCAAAAATTCTCGCAAACTGTCCCAGTTAGGTCTATGGGTGCTGACATCTGCCTGGTTGCCATCAAATGCCTGGTAACTTATCGGAACATGCCCATCCTCTGTGATATTCAGCCCAAATACAATCTGCTTATAGTCTGGTCGATTATCTTTATTATGGCCAAATTTAAGTTGAACTGCTTCTGGACTTTGATGATTATATGCTCCGGCAAAGCTAACTGTAGTAGAGTCGTTATGAATCCGTTTCGTTTCCAGATCATGAACTCTAATGGCTGCTGCCGATGCCTCAGACATAAGACTATGGCGATCTGAACCAAACAGTGCCTGAAGACAACGTCCCAGGCGATCATCATTGTATTTACCTGCTATATCCATGTTTTCTGCCTTGCCATCCATATATTCAATCAACCAGTCATCAACTTTGTACAACGGTTTAGGTGCCACCACTATGTTCATTACCATCATGCATAGAACCTGGGCTGGTTTGATTTCAAAACCGTTATCATTGGGTACATACTTATCAAAAAGTTCGTGCAGGCCCAGTTCAGTCATGTAGTGTTTAACCATTGGGATAACATCCACGTGCTTAATTTTGGTATCCATTTTTTTCATAATTTGATCCTTCTTTTATGATTTTCAATAATAAACCATATTATTATTGACTATTTTAATAAAAATGTCTACCCTTTTAGAAAAATTTATTTATTTACAATTTTTTAATTTTTAAAACTCTTTCCAATTCAAGCGGAATGTCCGTTTTAAGACAGTCAAATTATGAGATGCCATTACCCCAAATCAATGAAGAGTTCACAAACAGACCGGCATATCTTGAAGGCCAGTTTGCTGATGAGGTGGATTTATCAATTTACAAAGATAAGGAATAAAAATGGATGAAGAGTTTGAAAAAAAGCTCAAATATCTTGGATTGAGAGGATTGCTTGCTAACTGGGACCATTATATTGGCGTTGCCAAAAAAGGCAGTTTTTCATCTGTCCGGCTTTTAAAGTATGTGGTTGAACAAGAGCACAAAACCAAGCAGGAAAATGCCAGAAAAAGAAGGATCAGTCTTGCAAAGATCCCGGAACCTTTTGTGATTGAAACGTTTCCTTTTGACAGGCAGCCGAAATTAAACAAAAAAATAATTCTTACCCATTACGATTGTCTTGATTACATGTTAAAACCGCAGAATATGATCTGGATCGGTCCTACAGGCACAGGAAAAACAGGACTTGCAACATCATTTCTGACCCAGGCAATAAACAAGGGATACCGGGGAAAGTTTATTTTGTTCCCGGAACTTGTAGAGACACTTTACCAGTCCATAGCTGATCACACAGAGGCAAAAATGTTAAAGGCCTTTGCTTCCTATGATTGCCTTCTGATAGATGAACTGGGCTTTATAGAAATTGATCCTGTACAGGTTGGTTTGTTTTTTACCCTGATGCACAAAAGGCACAAGAAAAAAAGCACTTTGATCACCTCTAATCTCGGGTTTGATCAATGGGGATCTTTTTTGAAAAACACTCAGCTGACCGCAGCCCTGATTGATCGATTAACAGAAAACAGTCATGTCATTAACATGAAAAATTGCAAAAGTTTGAGGATCCGGCTTGATCCGAAATAGTTCTTTTGAAGACATCAGGAAAAAAGCAGATGAAGTAAGAAATATTAAGCTTTATGTCTTGCTGCAACACTTTGGAAGTACCAAAGATCATCAGGACAAAGATAGATGGCACACCAGCAAGGGAGTGATATCTGTAAAGGGTAAAAAATTCATGAACCGGACCCGGGGAACGGGTGGCGGTGGTGCCATTGATCTTATCATTCATTTGCAGGGACTTGGTTTTAAAGATGCCGTATTATGGCTTTATGATACCTTCTCCTGCGCTCCTGCTCAAAGTGTTCTCCATCAACCACACCCCCCGGAACAGGTTTTAAGACTCCCTCCCAAAAACCATAAAAAAATGCAACGGGTAAGCCATTACCTCAGAGAAGTCCGCTGTATCCCCCAACGGTTTATAAATAATCTGATCACATCCGGAAAACTCTATGCTGACATCAGAGGCAATGCCGTTTTTTTACTGCCTGGAAAAAAAAGAGGATTGTCGGCGCTGAACTGAGAGGAACCTGCAATACGAAATGGCGGGGCATGGCACCCGGGTCCCGGAAAAAATTGGGTTGTTTCTATATTGTGGGGCAAAGTTCCGGAAAGATGGTGCTTTGTGAATCAGCCATTGATGCGCTATCTTGTACTGTGCTTCACCCGGAATACACTGCCATATCAACATCAGGCGCTATGGCTGATCCGGCATGGTTACCTGCTTTTTTAAAAAACGGCTGTAAAATCTATTGTGGCTTTGATACCGACAGAACCGGAGAGACCATGGCAAAAAAAATGATCAAACAATATCCTTCAGTCAAAAGACTTCGCCCAATCGGGCATGATTGGAGGGATTATCTGTTTTTGGACGTTTATTCAGGATGTAAGATTAAAGTACATTTCCAACATCAGTGGTGAGGGGAATCTTTAAGGGGTTCTCCGTCTTTGATGGATAATGGATATTGCTTCGTTGACCCAGTCGATATCTTCAAGTTTTATTCCCACAGTATCCACAGCTCTCAAACCAGTATGTAATGATAACAAAATGATGGCTTTATCCCAAAGATATACTGTCTGACTCCGCAGAACGCTTTTCAGTGCATCATGTTATTCATCTGTGAGGATTGGAATTATTGGCTTATTCCTCGTGCAATGGGAAGGAACCAGTAGCACAAGCCGTTCTCTTTTTTCAGCAAATCTAAGAAAAGAGCGGATGTGCGAGGCTACAGTTCGTATGCTTGTGGGGTTGTATGTGGCGAGTAGGTGTTGGAAAAAGGATGATACCATCTCGGGAGGCGTCATTGAAAGCATAATACAATCGTTGTCTTCAAGAAATAAAAGAAATTGGCGTACCAGGTTTTTGGAGGATTGTATCGTATTGTCACTTTTTCCAGACGATTTAAGATTGTCTATAAATTTATGTTCTATATCCGCCAGGAAACTTTCAATTAAAGCAAAGGAATAGGAATCCATATTTTTCTGTTTCGCAAATTTTTTGAGTCTATTGTAAACCCGCCTATATTGGTGGCTCAATTCAGAGCAAAGCCCTGATTTACCGAGTTCCTTAAGAACTCCCTCTATTCGTTTCTCTTATAATATATTTGTGTGCATTCTGCACCTCCTATATATGATGCTCATACAAATGTCCGGCTTCTTCACTATAAAAGAT
>WFQS01000043.1 GCA_015486915.1 Desulfobacteraceae bacterium | reverse complement strand
CGGTAAATCTCTGGACTGGTACAGTTCGACAACATTTAAGTATAAGATTATCTTTTATAAAAAATTATCATAAAATTCAGATCAATACCGTTTTTTTCATGCCGAGTTTGCTGTGGGGCAGACTCCGATTAAATCCAAACCTGCCCCGCAGCGATTTCAGCATAAGTCCTCTGATTTTTTAATTTCTTCCCGAAGAATCGGGACCGGTTTAAATATTTTCTTTATTCTTTTTTATAATGGTTCTTTTTTCTTCCGTAAGCGGCGGGGGAACCGATCCACCGGATGTCTTCATCACTGCACCAAAACGCGGGGGACATGCTTTAAAGCAGGTGCCGCATTTAATGCACTTTTCCTGGTCGATAACATGAATTCTGTTTTTGGCACCTATAATCGCTTCTACAGGGCATTCCCTTGCGCAAATCATACAGGCACGGCATTTATCCGGGTCAATATAGTAGGAAACTACTTCACTGAGCATTTTTTCGATTTCTTCATTTGTGTAAAGTTTTTTATAGACCTCTTTATATTCTTCAGGGTTATCAACATGTAAAGCAAGCTTCTCTTTTTGCACCATTTTAATGTAGGGAATCAGTTTTTGTATTGCTTTAAGTTTTGAATTTAATTTATTTTCATCTATGCCTTTGCTTCTGCCAAGCGGCCCTAACGCCTTAATTTTACATGTAAAGTCATTCATAACCTCGGCAAAACGGATTCCTTCGGAGGCAGAAACCCATTCCAGTCTTAATCTTTCAGGGTTCACACCATTATGCTCAAGTATTTTTTTATACAGATATATCATGCTTAATGCATCGTAATTACCCTCTGTAATATAATGGCATTCACCGGGCCAGCAGCCGCCGATAAATACCCCGTCCGCTCCGTGTAAAAAAGCTTTGATTATAAATGCCGGATCAACCCTGCCGGAACACATCAATCTTATTATCCTGATATTAGGTGGATACTGGTATCTTGAGACACCACAAAGATCGGCTCCTGCGTAGCAGCACCAGTTACATAAAAAGCCTATAATTTTCGGTTCAAATTCACCTTTTGTACTCATTCTTCAGCTTACTCCTGAATTGTTCTTTTAAAGTTTTTACAAATTTTCCAACGCCGCTTCAATCTGGCAAAGGACCTCTTCATCGGTATAATGTTTCAGAACAATAGCCCCTGTCGGACACTTGACGTTACACAGACCATCTCCTTTACAGAGAACAGGGTTAACAACGGCTTTTTCACCCTGTCGTGTCTTATGAAATTCTATGGCTCCATACTTGCATGCCTCAATACATGAGCCGCACCCGATGCATTGTTTTTCATTCACATCGCAGACAGAGCCGGATGCGGTGACCGCGCCATGTGAGAGAATCGTTAATGCCCTGCCCGCAGCTCCATTAGCCTGGCTGATTGTTTCCATAATGTGCTTGGGATAATGTGCTGTTCCGCACAGGAAAATACCATCTGAGGCAAAATCAACGGGCCTTAATTTTACATGGGCTTCCTGAAAAAAACCATCCGGGCTCAAAGGCACCTTGAATAATCGGGATATTTCCTGAACATCTGACGAAGGGACAACAGCAGCAGACAGGACAAGGATATCAGCGGATAATTCAATATGCTTATTTAAAACAGTATCAGGAACTATTACCCGTATAATTTCCCTGCCGCTCTCTTTGACAGCTTCCACCTTTGGTCCGTCTTCCGGTTCAAAACGGATAAATCGTATATCTTTATCTGCTGCTTCCCGATAGTAATCTTCTCTAAAGCCATAGGTTCTCATATCCCTGAAAAGTATATAAATTTTCGTCCCGGTATTGGTCTCTTTGAGTTTTAATGCATTTTTTATGGCATGGGTGCAGCAAATTCTTGAACAATAATTTCTCTTTTCATTTCTGCAGCCCACACACTGGATCATCACCAGAGTTTCGGCGTTCAGTACATTTTCGTCTTTCTGAAAAATTTTTTCCTCTAACTCAAGCTGGGTAAGCACCCTGCCGTTTTTTCCGTACAGATATTCATCGGGCTTATATTCTGCAGCACCGATCGCCAGGATGACTACACCATGTTTTATTTCTTTGATCTTGCCATGAATCTCAACCGTGGTTGTGAAATTTCCCACATAACCTGCAAATTCTGTGACAGCTGCTTCATTGAATACATGAATTAAAGGATTTTTATAAACAATAGAGATGAGATTATACAGATATTCCTGAACATCCATCCCCTCAAGAGTGGTGTGAAGCCGTCTTGCCATCCCCCCAAGGTTTTGATCTTTTTCTATCAGATAAACTTCAAAGCCCTGGCTGGCAAGTCTCAGGGCGCTTGTCATCCCGGCTATGCCGCCTCCGACTACTAAGGCCGTCTTGTTGACTGGCAGGTCAAACTCCTGCAAGGGTTTTAATCTCGCAACCCGGGCTACCGACATACGAACAAGATCTTTTGCCTTTTGGGTGGCCTCATCCTTTTGTCTAACGTGAACCCAGGAACAATGCTCACGAATATTTGCAAAATCAAAAAGATACTGATTGATCCCTCCTTCCCGGAGTGTATCCCTGAATAAAGGCTCATGAGTTCTCGGAGTACAGGCCGCAACAACAATACGATTAAGGCTTTTTTCCCGGATCGTTTCAGATATGGCATGGGCAGTGTCCGTAGCACAGGCAAAAAGACTTTCTTCAGCATGAACAACATTTTTTAAGCTCAAGGCGTATGCAACTGTGGAAGGAACATCTACCACACTTGAAATATTAGCCCCGCAATGACAGACAAATACACCTATTCTTGGCTCTTCTTCAGAGACGTCCCTCTCTTTTGGATATACCCTCTTCTGCGCAAGCTTTCCTCTGCGAAAATCAAGAAATTCTCCTGTCAGGGCATTGACACCGGAAGCTCCCATGACTGACTCGGGAATATCTACAGGACCCTGAAATGCCCCGCTTACAAAAATTCCGGGACGACTGGTTTCAAGAGGATTCAAAGGATTGGTCTTACAGAATCCGTGGTTATTGAGTTCGATGCCGAATTTATCTGCCAGCGCTTCAGCATTGTTCGGCGGATTCAATCCAACGGATAATACCACGAGCTCGAACTCCTCCTCCTTTACTCCATTCCCGTAAGTAGAATATCTTATAGTTATATTTTTACTTTCCGGCATCTGTTTTCCTATTGATACATAGCTTCTTATAAACCGAACCCCCGGAAGTTTCGCACTTCTCTCGTAGAACCGTTCAAAATCCTTGCCATAGGACCGTATATCGTTATGGAATATCACAGCCTCAATTTCAGTATCATGGTCTTTTGCGAGAATCACCTGTTTCTGGGCATAGGAACAGCATACTGCGGAACAAAAGCTATTACCACCCGGGGTAACCTGTCTTGAACCAACGCATTGAATCCAGGCTATTTTTTTGGGATGTCGTTTATCTGAGGGGCGCAGAATTTCACCTTTATAGGGGCCTGTGGCACATAAGAGTCTCTCAAAATCAAGGCTGGTAACAATGTTCTCAAATTTCCCGTAACCATAGTCATTTCTTAAGCCCGGATTAAATATCTCAAAGCCCGGAGAAAGCAGAATCGCACCTACGTTGATCTTAATCTTTTGTGGTTCCTGATGAAAATCTATGGCGCAATTTTGACAAACTCCTGTGCATATGGAACATTTTTTGCCTTGAAGAAAAAGGCAGTTTTCATCTATATAAGTGACAAGGGGAACTGCCTGAGAAAAATATATATGTATGGCTTTACTCGATGATAAGTTTTGATTATATGGATCAGTTACCGTAACCGGGCAGTACTTTACGCAGGTAGTACAACCCGTGCATCTGTCCTCTGAAACGTATCTCGGCTTTTTAATCAGAGTTACTGTAAAGTCGCCTGCTTTTCCCTCTGTTTTGTCAACTTCAGTATATGTCAGAATCTCTATATTGGGATGCCTGCTGCATTCAACAAATTTGGGAGATTCAATGCACATGGAGCAATCACCCGTGGGAAAGGTTTTATCAAGCTGGGACATATGCCCGCCAATTGCAGGTGATTTTTCAACAAGATACACCCTGTATCCTGAATTGGCAAGGTCAAGAGCAGCCTGAATACCGCTGATCCCCCCACCAAGAACCATTACATCTCCAAATTTTTTTTTATCTGATATATTTTTCACTTTTCTATAGTCCTTTTTTAATTAACCGCCATGAGGCCGTTTATAGAAGTGCTGTAATTTGTCAATTTGTAATATCTCCAAACACACGTACAGGAATAACCGGAAATTTTAAGCTGTCAGTTTTCAGATAAATTATACCGAAATATCTTCCTGCACCTAGTGATATGTTTTCAATATTAAGACGATATCCCTTTGCTGTTTCGATAAAATCGCAATGAATTTTTTTACCGTTCAGAGAAGAATCCAATGAAGTGAGTTTAAAAGGATATTTTTTTTCAGGTATGATGTTGATTGACATTTTGACAGGATGGCCTGCAACACCTTTCAGCCTTACAAACTGTGGTGTGATCTGAGCAAATTTATCCACCTGTCCTGAAATGTTTAATCGCAGAAGTTTGTGGTTCGGATCATTGGTCTCGATAAAAATTTGCCGATTGAATAAACTCCCGCCATAGCCTGCGGTATTGCCCTTAACCGAGATTATTCCCTTTTTACCCGGTGCCACACTTTTTGAATAACCCGCAGTGGTACATCCGCAGGATGTTCTTACCCGGATGATGTTTAATTCAGCATCTCCTTTATTGTAAATAGCATAGGCATGTCTTACAATAGTTCCTTCAGGAACGGATGAAAATTTAAAATCAGGGTTTTGAATATAAGCAAGGGGCAGTTTCTCAAAAGATTTTTCCGGTTTTGAAACATCGCTGGCATATGAGGGTGTTAATGCAGCAAAACAGATTATGCATATAGAAAGTGCTGTTATAGTTATTTGTTTGTTCATTCTGATTCTCCTCTTTATCATTCGTCATCAAGGCTGATCAGGCATGATTTTTACCGCACATACTTTAAACTCGGGAATTTTACATACCGGATCAAGTGCGGTATTGGTCAGGCGGTTGGCTGCAGCATCAAAATAATGAAAAGGCATGAAAACAACGCCGGGTAATATATTGTCAGAGATCCTTGCCTTTAACGGCACTTCCCCTCTGCGCGAAATAACTCTGACCTGTTCGTTCTGACTGATACATAGTTTTTCTGCATCCTGGAAAGAGATCTCCACAAAACATTCAGGGGCGCACTCGTTAAGTCCCGGGGTTTTCATGGTCATGGTGCCGGTATGGTAATGGTAGCGGAGTCTTCCCGTTGTAAGCACTAAGGGAAATTCAATATCCGGCGTTTCAGCAGGCTGGAGATATTTGACTGCATGGAATTTTCCCCTGCCGCAGGTAAATTTTTCTTTATGCAGAATAGGTGTGCCCGGATGATCATATTGAGGGCATGGCCAGAAAAGTCCATCCCTGTCAATCCGTTCATAGCGGATTCCCCTGTAAGAAGGGGTAATATCTGCCATTTCGTTAAATATTTCCCGTGCATTTTTGTATTCCATCGAAAAGCCCATTCGTCCGGCAAGTGCGCATATAATCTGCCAGTCTTCCCTTGCGTAGCCCGGAGGTGTTATTGCAGGTCTTACCCGTTGTACCCTTCGTTCGGTATTGGTAAATGTCCCTTCTTTTTCTGCAAAACAGGCTGAAGGAAGCAGCACATCTGCAAGCATGGCTGTTTCGGTCATAAAAATATCCTGAACAACAAGAAAATCCAGGTTTTTCAAGGCCTTGTCAGTATGCCCGATGTCAGGATCCGAGAGCATGGGATTTTCTCCTATAATATACAATGCCTTTATTGCGCCGTCATATGCCATGGGCAGCATTTCAGTAAGGGTAAACCCTGGTTTTTCAGATAGATTCGAATCTTCAGTTTTCCATGCTCTAGCCATTTTTTCCCGGACTGAGGAATCTGTAACCGATTGATATCCTGAAAAAACATTGGGAAGCGCACCCATGTCGCATGCACCCTGTACATTATTCTGACCGCGCAGCGGATTAACACCGCCGCCTGTTATTCCCATGTTACCACAAAGCATGGCAAGATTTGCAAGGGATTTTACATTATCGGTTCCGGTTGAATGCTGGGTAATTCCCATGCAGAATATGATGCTGGCAGCAGGTGCTGCTGCATAAAGCCTGGCAGCTTCAACAAGTTTTTCAGCCTTGATACCGGTTATGGATTCCACATATTCCGGAGTATATTCGGCAAGTGTTTTCTCAAGTGTTTCAAATCCCTGTGTCCTTTTATTAATAAATTTTTTATCGTGAAGGCCTTCCCTTATAATCACATGCATCATGCCGTTGATCAGGCATACATCTGTTCCCGGATTCTGGAAAAGGCAGATATCTGCAAATTCACAGAGGGTTGTCCGCCTGGGATTAATCACAATCAGGCGTGTTCTGCCCGATATAATTGTCCGTTTGATAGAAGCTGCCATAACCGGATGATTTTCATCGGGATTGGAGCCTATGATGAAAATAAGATCTGAATTGTCGACATCTGTCAATGGATTTGTCATGGCGCCGCTGCCAAATGAGGCCGCAAGCCCTGCAACAGTGGACGCATGGCAGAGTCTGGCACAATGATCAACATTATTGGTCTTTATAACAGCCCGGGCAAATTTTTGAATAATATAATTTTCTTCATTGGTGATTCTCGCTGAACTGAACACCCCGAGGCTGTTACTTCCATGAAGGGACCTGATCCTTATGAATTTTTCGGCAACCAGATTTAGAACCTCATCCCATGAAGCCCTTCGGAATTTTCCCTGTTCTTTAATCATGGGATATTTTAAGCGTTCTTCGCTGTTTATGAAATCAAATCCAAAACGTCCCTTTACGCAAAGGCTGCCGTAGTTTGGCGAAGCGCCGTCAACGCCCGTTACCTTAAATACTCTGTTATTTTTTGTATGAAGATGAATCTGGCAGCCCACACCGCAATAACCGCAGGTTGTTCGTGTAATTTTTGTGTTTCTGCGTTCAGTTATGGATTCCGGGGTATTTTTTTCCATCAAAGCTCCCACAGGACATACCTGAACGCATTGCCCGCAGAAAACACAGTCAGAATCCCTGAGGGCAAGATCCGTACCTGCTATAATTTTTGTATTCTTCCCCCGGAATCCAAAATCAATGGCATTGTTCACCTGAACTTCCCTGCAGGCCTGAACACATCTTCCGCACAGAATACATCTTGAAAAATCCCTGATGATAAAAGGGTTAACATCTTCAATGGAAAATTTGTTTTCAGATGCAGGCAAATTTTTTGCCGTAACCTGATACCTGAATGCCAGATCCTGGAGTTTGCAGTCTCCCCACGCCGGACATAATTGGTCTGTTTTTTCCTCTTTCATGACTTTGAGTTGAAAATCAGTCCAGTTGTCTTCATCCATATTTCTAATTGCACAATTATGGTTCCCTGAAGCAAGCATCAACCTGATAATGGTTTTTCTTGCTTTAATAACTTTCCGGGATTCCGAATAAACGACCATATTGCGTGCTGCAGGCGTGGAGCAGGCAGCTGCAAGGTCATTTCTGCCTTCAAGTTCAACAACACAAATTCTGCATGTACCGGTTGGAGATGCACCCTTTAAATAGCACAGGGTTGGAATTTCTATATTATTTTTACGGGCAACATCAAGAATTGTATCTCCCGGATTAAAGGGAAATTCCTTTCCATTAATTGTTATTTTATTATTTATTTTCATAATTTAAAATTTCCTCACCAGATCGGCCTTATGGCCGTTATAAAGCTGAGCTTTCGGGCATCGGTT
>WFQS01000042.1 GCA_015486915.1 Desulfobacteraceae bacterium | reverse complement strand
GGCCTCCAGAGGGTAAAAGCAAACGATATGAGGTGAATAGAGACACTGGAATTTCTTCTGTGGGAAGAGAAAAAAAGGGAAATACCGGCGGTGCCTGGAAATTGAAATTAAAGGGTCAGCAGGAATTCATACTTATTGATTTTGATGCTGATTCGTTAAAAGGCAAGATCATCACCGGCGCTGTTTTGCATGTATGCTCTGCTTCACCTCGAAAAGGGCCTTTGATGCGTGTAGGCGTTTCTTCCGTGGCATGCCCCTGGAAAGAAGGCTGTTTTTTCTGGTATCTGCCGCAAACAGGCAGCTCATGTTTTAATCAGGCTCGATACAAAACAAGTAACTGGGCTTATCCTGGCAGCACCCTGATGGATGTTGTTTTTGGGAAAGGTCATACTCTCTGGAAATTCGCCGATGCCTCGATACCTGATATCATTGGTTGGCAAAGTGTTGCTGTTGACACTGATGTTGTGGCGGCAAGGGTGGCACAACTGAGTTATGGTTTCTGCCTGTCTGATGAAGTAGGATCTCAGTGGGGGTGTAAAAATGGTTCTTTCCAATATATACTTTTTCCAAACAGACGGGTTTACAGCCGGGAATATTTTAATAAAAACCCCTGGATAGAAATATGGACGTCTGGTGAAGACCATATCCCGCCTGAACAAATAAATTCAATTAATTTTTCAAATAAAGGTCTGCCCCAAGACAGGTCCTGGTTCAATGGAAAACGCCTGTTGACAGAGGTGGGGGAAAAACACTTGGATTTAACGTGAGATATAAGGTTGGAAACACAGTAAAAGACATCCCGCGTTATTTAATACCCATGGCCCGCGGAGAAGGAGAAGAGGTTGTGATGCTTCTGCAGGATCTTCCGTTTAAACCCGGTCAGGTCATTGAGTTGATTATTCAGCCTGTGGATAGTGCGGGAAACATTGGAACTGCATACAACAAAAAGGTCATTGCTGCTCCGGAGCAAAAGCCTGTTCCCGATTTAAAAACAGATATACATCCTTTTTTTCCGGCTTCAGCACTTCCGGAAATCAAAGGTTTAAAAATTTGTGTTGTTGATCTCCTTGATAAATTTGATCCAGTGAGCGGGGCAATGATACCATCGCAAAAAAACGGGTACAAAAAAGGAAATCATCTCTTTAATGCCGATAAAAAGATCATAAGACTGCAGTCTGCCCGGAATGAAACGGCTTGCTTTCAACTGAATCTCTCAGGCCAGGCCGAGAAAATTTTTTTGCAATACAAGTATGTGGATAATTCACTGCTTGATCCCAAAATTTTTGAATTTTCTTATGTTGATGTTTCCTCCCCAGGGCAAAAGAATACCCGAAAGCTTCCTGATCCATTAATTCCCATTAAAAATTTTATATCTATTCCAGCGAGAGGAGATGATGGAAGATTTTTTCACCAGAAGAATCATTCCGTAATTTGTGAGGTCTATGTGCCCCGCAAAGTATTACCTGGCAAAAAAACCGGTAAACTTGTTGTTTCGGTCGGGGGGGAAAAATTGGAATTTGAGGTTCATTTAAATGTCTGGAATTTTACCCTGCCCGATAAATTGTCATTTGTTCCGGAAATGAATGCTTATGGAACTGTGAATCCTTTTAATGGATATGCATACTATAGACTGGCACATGAACATAGAACCTGCATTAATCGACTGCCCTATGGATGGAACGGTAACCCGGAGTTTGCTCCTGATATGAAAAATGGGCATTTTAACTGGACGCAGTGGGATAAAAAAGTCGGGCCTTTGTTAGATGGCTCTGCTTTTAAAGGATTACCAAGGGCAAATGAGCCAGTGGATGTTTTTTACCTTCCTTTTAATGAAAACTGGCCGGTGAATATCTTTAAAAACTATACGCCGTCATACTGGGCAGATGAAGCTTTTTCCAAATCTTACTCAAGGGATCTGAAAAATGGTTTTAAAGCGTTTGCAGAGCATTTTTATAAAAAACAATGGTTTAATACAATTTTCCAATTTTATCTTAACAACAAATTGACCTATAGGGAAAAGAACAGATTTGCTTCCTCTCCCTGGAATTTTGATGAACCTGTTAATACACAGGATTTCTGGGCCCTGCGCTGGTATGGACTTTTATGGCATCAGTCTCTTTCCACGCTATCAACAGGCAATTTAAAAATGTGGTTCAGGGCAGATGAGTCCTATAGCCAGTTTGATAAAAATCTTTTATGGGGGATCACTGATGTTGAATACCTCGGGGGCAATAATAAACAAAAAACAAGAATGATAGATGACAGAAACATTATTCACGGTCAAACTTATTTTGCCGAATATGGCAGTCCAAATAAAATAGGAGATTCAAATCTCAAAATCGTTCTGTGGTGTCTGTCTGCATGGTTGAGAGGTGCAAACGGAGTGCTGCCCTGGCAGACAATAGGAAACCGGAAAAGCTGGAAGACTGCAGACCAGACAGCATTATTTTATCCCCGCGCCGGTGGTCCTGTGCCATCGGTACGTTTAAAGGCTTTTATGGTGGGACAACAATTAATAGAATATCTGACCATGGTATGCGAATTGTCGCATATTCCAAGGAAAGTGATTAAAAAATGGTTTAAACGGTTAGTCAAAAAAAATGGTGGTACACCTGATATTATAATGATCCGGTATATGAAAAATATTCTGGGAAATATGATCTCAAATAAAGCACCACAGTATAAAAGATCCTGGATTAACGGGGTTCAGCATCAATGGAATATTCAAAATTTATCTATTCCACGATGATCGTTCCTCATCAATATAGTTTGTGACATTCAGGTCTTTCCAAATTTTCTTTCCTTTCCCCTTAAGTTCAAGAATGCTGCGCAATTTGGTTTTGTTGGTCGTTTTTCGTATAAGTATTGCCATTTCTTCTAAAATACGAAGCTGGTCAGATAATTTTAATGTTCTTATCTCGGATATAACTTGATTATAATTAACTTCCGGCATAATTAGACTCCTGCAAAAGGTTAAATAATTTATTCTAATTATATATGTTTTCGATAAGAAATCAAAGAACATTGTGTAGATGTAATTTTTTAATACAGCTTACCGGCTGATATAGATATAGGGGGAACCC
>WFQS01000041.1 GCA_015486915.1 Desulfobacteraceae bacterium | reverse complement strand
GGCATATATTTTGCGTTAATATTTTCAATTATAACATTCCCCTTGATTTTAATATCAATAAAATATTCAAGCTGCGCTTTGAATGCATCAAAAAGCTCATCAAAGGTTTTAAAGCATTGGGCATGATTGAAAATCTCAGGATTAAAAAGCCTTAAACCGATTTCTTTCCCCGTTACAGGATCTGTTCCGTTGTTAAGGGTAAGCTCAAGGATTTTCGGCAGATTAAAGTATCCTGTGAGAATATAGCATTCTTTTCCGAAAACCCCTGCTTCAACACAACCGCTTGCTCCTGCCTGCCTTGCATCTTCAATTGATTTTCCCTGGAGGATAAGCTCTTGTATAATGGTATCCGAGTTAAAAATTGAAGGCTGGCCAAAACCAGTTGCAATTATTTTTAACGTATTTTTAATGAATCGGTCAGGGTTTTTCCTGCTCACCTGGATCATGGAACTTGGCTGTAAAAGTCGCATCTCCTCAATAACTTCAAGGATAAGATAGGTTAAGTCATTTACACCGTTTGCGTTGTCTTTTGTTAATCCGCCAAGGTTGATCAGGCAGAAATCAACGTAGGTGTTGCTCTCCTTTGCTGTCACACCTACCTTTGGGGGGGCCGGATGGTTGTTGAATTTTATCCAGAAGCATGAGAGAAGCTGCTTTGCCCTTTGTTTTGTTAATATGCCTTTTTCAATGTCGTGAATATAAAAAGGATAAAGGTTCTGGTCAAGTCTGCCAGGATTAAAGGCATCCCAGGGGTTTAATTCTGTTATCACACCCACATGGAGAAACCAGTAGTATTGCAGGGCTTCATGGAAAGTTTCAGGGGCGTTAGCAGGAACTTTAAAGCAGATTTCAGCCATTTCATTTAACTCTTTCTGCCTTTTCCGGTTCTTTTCCTTTTCTGCAAGTTTTAAAAGCTCTTTTCCGTGCCTTTCTGCAAATAAAATAAGGGCATCGGCAGTAATATCCATGGCTTTAAGCTCTTCTTTTTTGTCAAATGCAGCAGGATCACCAAAGAAATCAAGTTTTTCAATTGAATTTCTGATCTCTTTTTTAAGATCATTAAATCCTTTTTTATAGATCATGCTGCCGCAGGCTGTATGGCCCGGAGAACGCTGTTCCTGAAACTCCGTGAACATTCCGGCGTTAAATGCATCAATCCATTTTTTATCCATGGAGGAAAGTATTTTTTCCCTTATGGTTTTTCCTTTCCAGAACGGGATCACATGATCTTTATAAAACTGCATGGTTTCGCTGGAGACTGTGTAAGGAATCTTCTCCCGGGAGGTAAGCATTTTCAAGTCATCAAGGGAGTGCAGACATATTTCAGGATAGGTTGGAACGGCTTTGGGATAAGGCCCCCTTTCCCCCACGATCAATTCATCTTCATTTATGCAGATTCTTTTGTTTTTCAGGATATATTTCAGGCAGAGACCGCGCTGCACGGGGACGGATTCTTTCATGCTGATGCCTGATCTGTAGAAATTTGTAACAAGACCCGCCCTTTCATGGGACAGGGTGACTTTTGTATCAAGACTTTTTTTTCTTAATTTTTCAATCTCCGGTGTCATGGTAAAATCCTTTTAGTGCCTTACTCCCTCAATTCCTGTTAAAAAAACAAGAAATCGGAGAGATGCGAATGGGTTGCGGGCATTGTCCGCTTTGGTACTTTTTTAACCGCCTGTTGTCACTGAAAACCCCTTTTTTTCAAATTTTTTCTTAATCTCTTCAATTCTTTCTTCAGAAAGAGGTTCTGCCTCTTTCATGGGGTCTTTAATGCCAAGTTTTAAATATTTTCCCTTTCCTGTTTTGTGAAACGGAAGAATATTAATATGCCTGAATTTTTTAAAGAATAAAAGAAAATCTATCATTTTATCGATATTTTTATCTGTTTCCGTAATTTTTGGGATCAAGGGGAAACGAAGCCAGACCTTTGCATTTTTTTCATGGAGCATTTTAAGATTTTCATGGATCTGTTTTACACTCACCCCAGTATATTTTAGATGATCTTTATTTTCAATGAGCTTTAAATCAAACAGAATAAGATCTGCCATATCCGCTGTTTCAGACATTACACGAACAGGTGCGAACCCTGAAGTGTCAACTGAGGTGTGAATTTCCCTTTTTTTCAGTTGCTTTAAAAAATCAATAAGAAATTCATGCTGAAAAAGCGGCTCTCCGCCCGAGCAGGTTACGCCTCCGTTAGATTGGTCAAAAAATATACTGTCCTTTTCCATTTCAATGGCAAGTAAATCAGGATTTACTTCACGGATTTCAGATATTTTATTGTGCAGATTAAATTTTTTCAAACCGGAGAAAACAGGCCTGCTTTCCGGGTTGTGGCACCACAGGCAGGAAAGGGGGCATCCCTGGAAAAAGACAGTGGTTCTTATTCCCGGGCCGTCATGTATTGAATATTTCTGAATTTTAAATATATGTCCCGTCATAGTCTTTTTTATGAGAAATTTCTGGAACGCACATTGAATTATAAGAATTTCACATTTTGTTGCCGTAGAAAGCAAGTCTCCATGCTCCGGTCTTACCGGTTATGTGAAATTTCTGTTAGGCGCTTTTAATTACAAGAGCAGGTTTTACGTTTATGGTACATTTTGTTAAGGTTGTTAATTTTTTAAGGCTGTTCGAGAGTATTACGCCTTTCTTTTTCCGGTCTTGTGGCAAATTTTAAAATCAGGTAATCAGGATAGAAAATTTTATAATCTGAAAAACGATGTTCGGTTCATCATACAGGCCGGATTAAACACAGTCAAGATCACGATTTTCTTCAACTGCATGGCATGCCACACAGGTTCCGTTTTCCATTTGTCTCATTGCAGGAATTTCATGGGCGCATCTTTCGTCAGCACATATGCACCTTCCATGGAACACGCATCCCGTTGGAAGATTAACCGGAGTCGGGACTTCCCCCCTGAGCCTGATATGTTTTTCTTTTTTTCTGCCGATTTTGGGAATTGCGCTTAAAAGGGCTTTTGTGTAGGGATGACGAGGTTTTGCAAAAACATTTTCTGCACTTGCAGTTTCGCATAAAGTGCCAAGATACATCACTGCAACCTTGGTGCTTATGTGCTGAACCACTGAAAGGTCATGGGTAATAAAAAGATATGTGAGTCCCCTTTCTTTTCCTGCATCCATGAGCAGATTGAGGATCTGTGCCTGGATTGACACGTCAAGGGCTGAAACAGGTTCATCCGCCACAATAAACTCGGGATCAAGAATAAGTGCCCTTGCTATGCTTATTCTCTGCCTCTGCCCTCCGGAAAATTCATGGGGATGCCGTGCCGCCCATACAGGATCCATGCCCACATGCTCCATGACCATGGCAATTTTTTCATCTGTTTCTTCATCACTGATACCGGGGTGGTGAAATCTTAAGGGCTCCTCTAAGGTCTGCTTTACGGTTTTTCTCGGGTTCAGCGATGCATAGGGGTCCTGGAAAATCATCTGCATCTTCTTTCTGAAGGGAAGCATCTCCTTGTGGGTAAGGTGGTCAACTCTTTCGTTTTTATAGTAAATTTTGCCTGAATCCGGAGGATAAAGTCCGATGACAACCCTTGCAAGGGTGGATTTTCCACAGCCGCTCTCGCCCACGACACTTAAAGTCTCCCCTTTATTAATGGTCATGGAAACATCGTTGACAGCTTTTACAGTGGTTTTTTTCCTGATCAATTTTCCGTTGTAAAATTTTAACTGGTCAAGAAGACCACCAGAAATATCAAAAAATTTTACAACATTTTCTATTCTAAGTATCGATTGATTCTTATCCATATTATTCCTGAAAGTTTTCATAACCGCAGTGTGGCCGTAATTAATTACCATTTTCGGGAGTTGAGCAGCCTGTCAGACAAAGCGTGGTAGCTAATTTCTCATATGACATGCGATCATTCTCCCATGTCCGTTATCGAGAAGCTCGGGCAACTCCGATTCACAGATTCCGTTTTTTATGAGACACCTCGGGTTAAATGCACATCCAGGCGGGATATCCGTTAATGTCGGCATCATGCCGGGTATCTGGTGGAGTTTTTCTCCGGGTTTCAGCACTCCGCCCGGAAGTGCCCTTATGAGTCCTGCTGTGTAGGGATGGCGCGGATCATTTACAATATCATTTGTTGCACCGGATTCTATAATCCTGCCTGCATACATGACCGCTATTTTTTCCGTTACCTCGGAAACCACGGCAAGATCATGGGTTATGAGGATAAGCCCCATCTGTTCGGAGTCGCACAGCTCCCGGAGAAGATCCATTATTTCCGCCTGAATGGTTACATCAAGTGCAGTTGTAGGCTCATCGGCAATAATAATGGCGGGATCGGTGAGAAGTGATATGGCAATTATTATTCTCTGGCGCATGCCCCCTGAAAATTCATGGGGGTACTGGGAAAGCCGTTTTTCAGGAGAAGGAATGTAAACCTTTTTTAATTTTTCAAGGGCAATTTTCTTTGCATGCGCCTTTGAAATCTGTCTGTGGGCCTTGAGAGTTTCAATCATCTGGGTTCCAATGGTGAAAACAGGATTTAATGTCATCATTGGGTCCTGAAAGATCATGCTTATCCTGTCACCCCGGATATTTCTCATTTTTGAATCGTTCATTGAGCTTATATCCTCTCCATTGAACAGTATTTTCCCTCCTGATATAAACCCCGGCTTACTTATCAGATTAATGATGGCAAAACCCGTAACGGACTTGCCTGCCCCGCTTTCTCCCACAAGGCCGAGTTTTTCCCCTTTATCAAGGGTGAAACTTATTCCGTTAATTGCTGTAAGATCTCCTGATCTTAATGCAAATTTAACTTCAAGATCCTTAACTTCGAGAAGATGAGACATTTTACATCTATCCTTTGTATAATTTGGGATTGAGAACATCCCTGAGCCAGTCTCCAAGAAGATTGACAACAAGTACAAATAAAATCAGGAAAATGCCAGGAAAAATTGTGATCCACCATGATCCTGAGAAAATATACTCAAATCCCTCCCTGATGAGCGAGCCAAGGGAAGGCATGGTCACAGGCATGCCAAGCCCGAGAAATGAGAGAGCCGCCTCACTCATCACTGCATTTGCCACCTGAATGGTTGAAATAACCATGACAGAGGTCAGGGTGTTGGGAAGAATATGCCTGAACATTATTACTGGCCGTGAAAGTCCTATGACCCTTGCCGCTTCAACATATTCCTTGTTTTTTTCACCCATGACAGCAGCCCGTATTGTCCTTGCATATACAGGCCATTCGGAAAGCCCGATTATTATCACAAGCAGAGGAACTGCAAGCTTTTCAAAACTGCCCACCCCGAACATCACCTGGAAAATTGCACTTATGAATATTGCAACCATGAGGTATGGAAAAGAGAACTGTATATCTGCAATGCGCATGAGAACGGTATCAACCTTTCCTCCCACGTACCCTGCTGTAAGTCCCATCATAATACCGATAAAGGCCTGGAGAGCCACGGCACAGATACCGATGACAACGGATATCCTCAAACCGTATATCATGGTGGATAAAAGATCCCTCCCCATATTATCAGTGCCGAGGATAAAGGTGGAAGAGCCTCCATCGAGCCACATGGGCGGGATTTCTGAATTCATAATATCTATGTTTTTGGCATTGTAGGGATTATAGGGCGCCACAGCAGGGGCTGTGATACTTAATATGATAAAGCAGGCAAGGAGAAAAAAGCTTGCCATGGCTGTTTTATCGTTTTTAAAGCTGTAAAAAAGATAGGAATCTTTAAAGCGTTTTATTGATCGTTTCATTATTATTTTTGTTCCCGGCGTTTTATCGTCCTGCTATCCTGATGGTTGGGTTAATAAAGCCGTAGATAATATCCACAACGGTATTTACGATGACAAATACCGATCCCACAACAACAAGGTATGCAATTAGAAGGGAGGTATCGGATCTTTCAACGGCCTCAAGAAACATATAACCCATGCCCTGCCATTGAAATACCGTTTCTGTCAGAATGGTAAAGGCAAACATTATTCCTATCTGAACGCCAAACACGGTGATAACGGGAAGCAGGGTGTTTTTAAAAGCATGCACAAGCCAGATTCTCATGGGGGAAAGACCCTTTGCCCATGCATATTTAATATAGTCGGTTTCCAGTACTTCCATCATCTCCGATCGTATCAGACGTATGAAAAGAGGAAGTTCTATGGATGCAAGAGATATACAGGGCAGAATAAGATGTTTTAGCCCGTCCGCGGTGAAAAAACCAGACATCCACCATCCGTTTCCAAACACATCAACAGTTTTTCCCCTGCCGTAGGAGGGAAGCCAGTGAAGCTGGACCCCGAAAAGATATATAAGCATGATGGCGGTGAGAAATACAGGCACGGACACCCCGAGGGTGCTGAATCCCATGACAAAGCGTGAAAAAAAAGTTCTCGGTTTAAGCGAGGTGTAAATTCCAAGGGGCAGGGAAATCAGAATTATCAGTAATCCTGCTCCAATTACCATTTCCATGGTGGCCGGAGCCTTTGCAACAATAACGTCAAGTGCTGGTTTTTTATAGAAAAAAGAAAGTCCGAGATCACCGTGAACAGCATGGTCAACAAACCTGATATACTGTGCGATAAAAGGGTCGTTAAGTCCGAGTTTCTGCCTGATCTGTGCCCTTTCCTGGGGGGTTACCCTCTCACCCACCATATCACGTACCGGATCACCTATCTTGTTTTTAATGGCAAAACCTATCAGGCTTATTACCAGCATGACAAAAATTGCCTGGGCAATTCTTCTTATGATAAATGCAAACATTTAATTTAGTCTTCTTTAAACACTAATTATAAAGCAGCAGAAAAAGAAAAATCAACTCTTTTTCTGCTGCTTTTTTTTTATAAGAAAGAGCTCATTTTTGATAAAGTAACTGCTGCTCTTTTTATATTTGTCAGAATCTTTGATTCTTTGAGGCAAATCTGGGCAAATCCAGATCCGCCTCATGGCGGTTATAATAAAGTCTTTGTGAAACAACGTGTAACTTTCATTTTCATTATTTTACAACAATATCTCCGAAATAGGGGAAATTCATTGTATTTATTACAGGTGCTATCCCCACGTTGTTTTTTCCGGCATAGGAATGATTCTGCCAGTGATAGGGAATGAATGCAGCATCATCGTAGAGTATCTGCTCAACTTCCTGGAGCATTGCAGATCTTTTTTTCAGGTTGGTTTCAGACTGTGCGCCAACAACAAGTTCATCCACTTTTTTGTTGCAGTAATTACCGCTGTTGTACTGGCCGTATCCTGTTTTTTTGTCAGGGCACATGTCAAGAAATTCTGAAAAATTTCCTGAATCCTCAGTGTCTGAATGCCAGCCTATCATCTGCATATCAGCAGCACGGGCATCAAATTCATCCCAGTACTGGGCCTTTGGCATGGTTTTAAGGTTAACTTTTATGTTTATTTTTGCAAGCATCTGAACCGTTGCTTCTGCAATTTTTGCATCATTAACATAACGGTTGTTGGGAGCTATCATTGTGCATGAAAAACCCTTTTCAAGCCCTGCTGCCTTCATAAGTGCCTTTGCCTTTGCAAGATTATATCTCGGTGTAAGACTTGCCTTATATCCCGCATAACCTTCAGGACCCTGCTGTGCAGCCACCGTTGCAGTGCCTTTCATAAGTTTTTTAACGATACCTGCGTTGTTAACTGCATAAACCATGGCTTTACGCACACGGACATCCTTGAACTCCGGTTTTCTATCCTCGTTCATCTGAAATGTAATAATACGTCCGCCATTACATGTGACAAGTTTTACCTTTGGATCAGCTTTGATTCTCTTGAAATCCTGGGGCGGTACAGGAGAAATAAAATCAACATCACCTGAAAGCAGTGCTGCTACCCTTGTTGCATCCTCTTTAATGGGGGTAAGGATGATTTTATCAACATTACCCGGAGATTTTTTATCCCAGTAATTTTTAAAACGGGTAAACACGGTTTTAACACCCTGTTCTCTGTATGTAACAACAAAAGGGCCTGTGCCGGATTCATGTGTAAGGGCAAAGGATGGCCCAACCTTTACAATAGCGTCCTTGGGCTGGCCGTTTTTATCTTTTCCACTATAATATTTACTGTCCATGGCAAAAAAGTAGGTTGTCATGTTGAGAAGAAGAGCATAGGGCTTTTTTGTTTTAATATCAACTGTGTAGTCATCAACAATGTGTATTCCTTCAAAGGGTTCAAGAAGTCCCTTGAAATCAACACTTTTTCTCATGCGGTCAAAGGACCATTTAACATCCTTTGCAGTAAAAGTGTTGCCACTGTGGAATTTAACACCTTTTCGCAGGTAAAATCTGATGGTCAAGGGATCAAGCCTTTTCCATTTTGTGGCAAGACGCGGTTCAAATGTCATCTGTTTTGTCCATCTGACAAGTGGATCAAAACACCAGTGGGCAAGCTGCAGCATCCCGCCCGATAACTGGACATCAATATCAAGGGATACCGGATCAGCATCAAGGCCGACCTTCAAAGTTTTTGCTCCTGCTGAAAAGCTGAAGCAAAAAATCATTAAAAAACTTAAAGCCAATAAAATAATTTTTTTCATTTCTTCCTCCTGATAAAATATTAATAAAAAAATAAATCGCCTTCAATTCAGAATTAATTTTATATACTCAATCATGACTTGTGATACGAGCCTAAAAAG
>WFQS01000040.1 GCA_015486915.1 Desulfobacteraceae bacterium | reverse complement strand
TTTTTACAACAGCTCCCGTGGGATCAAGGGTATCGGTTTCAAAACCAAGATGAACTATTCCGGTATATTTTTTTTCCCCTCCAAGGAGAAACCTTGAAAGTTTTGTACCCTTGTTAATACCGCATATAAGCAGTCCCGTTGCAAAGGGATCAAGGGTACCTGCATGACCTGCTTTTTTTACACCAAGAGTCTTTTTGACCCGGGCAACTACTTTTGCGGAAGATATTCCTGAGGGCTTGTCAATTACGATAATACCGTTGTTTGTCATTTTGCAATGGATTTAAGGAGAATATCTATTTCAGCTCCTCTGTCAAAGGAGGTATCATGGATGAATTTCAAATCAGGCATGTATCTCAACCCCAATTTTGCAGCAAGGCGTTTTTTAATGAATCCACGGGAGCTTGCAAACCCTTTCACCGCTTTTGCTACTTTAAGATCATCTCCAAAAACAGAAAAATATACATGGGCAACCCTTAGATCGGAACTGACCCTGACACTGCTGATCGTTGCCATTTCAAGTCTTGGATCCTGCACGCTTTTTTTCAACAGGTCAGAAAGAACAGCCTGGATTCTTATTCCGACCCTTTCTGCCCTTGCATAGGGTTTCATTCTTTTACAGGCTCCATTTCAGGTCTTCTCTCTTCCATTTTGTAACATTCAAAAACATCACCGATTTTTATGTCGTTGTATTTCTCAAGACTGATACCGCATTCATATCCTTGAGCAACCTCTTTGACATCATCTTTAAAACGCCTTAAGGAAGATAAAACACTGTCGCATTTTACAACCCCATCCCTTAACAGACGTATTTTCTCACCCCTGACAACTTTTCCATCAACCACAAATGAACCTGCAATTGTACCTTTATTGGGGATAACAAAAGTATCACGCACTTCTGCAGTTCCAATGATGATTTCATGGAAAGTTGATGGCATAAGCCCGTTAATGGCAGCTTTAATATCATTTATAACATTGTAAATAATGTCATAAAAACGCATATCCACATTTTCTTTTTTTGCCATTTCACGGACATGTGATCCTGGTCTGACATTAAACCCAATGATAATTGCATGGGAAACAACTGCAAGAGAAATATCGGATTCATTAATCGTGCCTGTCCCGGAATGAACAATATTTATTGTCACCTCATCCTTTGCAAGTTTCATAAGAGAATCGTTAAGCGCTTCAATGGAACCGTTGACATCGGCCTTTATGATAAGGTTTAATTCCTTTGCCTGATCAGTACCCATGCTTGCAAAAAGTTTTTCAAGGTTTGCACGGCTTTTCTTTGCAAGCTCCTTTGAACGCTGCTTCTGCATTCTGTGAAGACTTATCTGCTTTGCGTTCTTTTCAGAATCAAGGGCCACAAATTCATCACCTGCCTCGGGAACTCCGCTTAACCCGATAATTTCAACGGGAGTACTGGGACCTGCTTCCTTTATACTTGTTCCCGTATCATCGATCATTATTCTGATTTTACCGGCATGCAGTCCGCACACAACGGGCTGCCCTACCTTTAAAGTGCCCTGTTCAACAAGGATAGTTGCAATGGGGCCGCGGCCTGCATCAAGGCGCGCCTCAACAACATGTCCCTTTGCAAGTCTGTCAGGATTTGCCTTTAATTCCAACACTTCAGACTGTAAAAGAACCATCTCAAGAAGAGTATCTATTCCCGTTTCAGCCTTTGCCGAAACTTTGACGAAGATCACATCTCCGCCCCAGTCCTCTGAAACAAGCCCATGTTCCGATAACTCACGTGTAACCCTGTCAGGATCGGCATCTGGTTTATCCATTTTATTTATTGCAACTACAACGGGAACACCTGCATCCCTGGAGTGGTTTATGGCTTCAATGGTCTGGGGCATCACACCGTCATCAGCTGCAACAACAAGCACAACAATATCCGTGACTTGGGCGCCCCTTGCTCTCATGGATGTAAATGCAGCATGGCCAGGTGTATCAAGAAAAGTAATTGTTCCATTTTTTGTTTTAACATTATAAGCCCCTATATGCTGGGTAATCCCGCCTGCTTCACCAGTAGTTATTTTTGATTTTCTTATAACATCAAGAAGGGATGTTTTGCCGTGATCAACGTGTCCCATGATGGTCACAACAGGAGACCTTGTGATCTGTGTTCCGGCATCATTTTCCGTATCATGGGCATGTATCAGGATATCTTCTTCAAAGGAAGCTTTTTCAACTTCAAATCCGAATTCCGACGCAACAAGGGTTGCTGTATCAAAATCAATTGTCTGATTCAATGTCACCATAACTCCAAGGGTCATGAGTTTCTGAATCATCTCATTGGCCTTGATACCCATTCTTTTGGCAAATTCCGAAAGTTCTATGGTTTCATCAATTTTAATACGCCGTTTTATTGCCTTTGGAGTTGTAATAGTTGTACTTAAAATCTTACCTTTTTTGGCCCTGGAATCTTTTTTACGCCCTCTTTTTCGTCCACGTTTACTTTCATAGAGGTCTTTACCTTCAACTATGGATTTTCTTTTTTTCAGTCGTTTCTTCTTACTTGTAATCTCTTCACCGGTAACTATACCATGGTCTTTTTTCTTTTTGTCTTTTTTTCTCGTAACCTTTGGTTCAGCTGGCGGCCCTGTAACAGGAATGGAACCAGGCTTAGCAGCAATTTTTCCCTTACCGAATTTTTTATATGCAGGTTTTGCAGAAGATTTTGCCGGCTTATCAACAACTCTTTTGGGCTTAGGACGTTTCCCTTTTAATCCATGCTTATCCTTTTCCTTTGTGGAATCCACGGGAATCGGTACGGCCATTCTTATGATTTTGGCAGGTGTTGATTTTTTTATAGTTTTCTTTTTTCTGCGCCTCTTCTTTTTTACCTCTGAATCATGTTTTTTTGGGTCACAAGTCACTTCAGGGGAAACAGCTTTTCCTTCAGCTTCCAATAGAGAATAGGTTTCTTTTGAAGCTCCGGTTTTATCCCTGTCTTTACTTTTTTCCGCATGAAGCTTTTTAATATCAGCTTTGTCAGCCTTTAATTCAGTTTCTATACGCTCCGGTTCAATATCCCCGTTCCCAATATCTTTTGCAGATTCTTTCTTTGTTTCTTTTTTGGTTTCTTTCTTTATTGCCTTTTTAGTTTTTACTTTAAGATCATCCTTTCCCCCTGCAACTTTTTTTTCTTTTTCTTTTATTCCTGTTGGAACTGATTTTTCTGTTTTTACAGAAGGTACAGGTTTTGCTGAAGGCACAGGTTCAATTTTGTTTTTATCCCCCATAACTTCCGGCTCATACTGGGTCTTTTTTTTCACGGGCTTAACGGGTTTATCTGGCTGGAGGCTTACTGCCGGCTTAACAATTTTTGCAGATTCAACTGGTTTTACATGCTTTTTTGCAGACTTTAAAGATTCTGAACTCTTTGCAGTTCCATCAGCTTTTTTTCCTGAAACAGCACCAGTAGTTTCGGCTTTGACAGATTTTTTGTTATCTTTTTCACTGACTTTACTTAAAATCTGTTTTTTCTCCCCTTTACCAGGTTTATCCCCGGAATCCGTTTTTAAAATTTCAGAATCTTTCTCAACATCAATTGCATCTGATTGTGCTTCCTCTGTATCCACAGGCAAAACTTGCTCCTGCTCATTTTCAGGCACATCTGAAACAGGTAAAGATTTTTTTGGTTTACGTCTGCGGATTACTGATGACTTCACCCTGATATCAGATTTAATTTTTTTCTTTCCAAACAGGTTTTTCTTAATTTTAACAACAACTTCATCTTCCAAAGAACTCATATGGCTTTTCACATCTATGTTCATAGCCTTAAGCTTTGAAAGCAATACTTTATTTGTCATATTCAGCTTTTTGGCCAGCTCATATACTCTGATTTTTGCCATATATTCCCCCAAATGTTTTTTTTATAAGAAACTCTTGTAAAGCACCTTAAATTCTTAGAGTTTCATTTATCTAAAATTAGATCCTAACTATTTATTCTTTGTGTTCAATGTTAACATCATCATTGAATTCTTCCTGTTCTTTCTCATCAGTTCCATGTTCAACTTCATCTTGAACCACAGGCTCAACAGCTTCAGGTTCAAGTTCAATATCAATCGATTCCTCTTCAGAATCAACGGATTCATTGCCATCCGATTCATTCATCTCCTGCAATGGGTTCTCCAATGGCTCCGACTTCTCCTGATTCCCTTCAGCCATAAGCTTCCCGGCATTTTGTATAATCTTTTCTACCTCTGGAAGGGCAATACCGGTTAAAGAAGAAATATCTTCCGAAGCTGATTCTGCGACATCCTTTAAAAAACAAAACCCGCTGTTATATAAAGTTTCAGCAACGGCAAGAGTGACACCCGGAATTGTCATTAGAGAATCATACCCTTTTTTTAAATGGCTGCTGTACTCATGCTCACTCATGACTTCAAGATGCCATCCCGTGAGTTTACATGCAAGGCGGACATTCTGGCCATTTTTCCCGATTGCAATGGAAAGATAATCATCAACTACTACAACATCCATACTTTTATTGTCTTCATCAATAATCACTCTTGCAATTTCAGCAGGTGCAAGCGCATTACAGACAAATTTTGCAATATCGGGATTCCAGGGAACGATATCAATTTTCTCCCCTCTCAATTCCTGCACTATAGTCTGGACCCTGTTCCCCTTCATACCCACACATGCGCCCACAGGATCAACATCAGGATCTGAAGAGCTAACGGCAATTTTTGAACGGACTCCCGGTTCCCTTGAAGCACCTTTAATGCTGACAATTCCTTCAGATATTTCCGGAACTTCCGTTTCAAATAATTTTACAATAAATTCAGGATGGGTCCTTGAAAGAATAATCTGGGCTCCCCTTGCCTCTTCAAGCACATCAAGAACGTATGCTCTTATGCGGTCACCTCTTCTATATGTTTCTTTCTGTATCTGCTCCCTTGTAAAAAGAACAGCCTCAGCCTGTCCAAGATTAACCACTATATTCCCGCGGTCCATCCTCATAACAATTCCATTGATTATGGAGCCTTTTTTATGGATAAAACTTTCATAAACAGCATTTCTCTCAGCTTCCTTCATCTTCTGGATAATCACCTGCTTTGCTGACTGGGCAGCGATTCTGCCGAATTCAGAAGTATCGATTTTCAATCCCAGACTGTCTCCAGGCTCACAGGCAGGATCATATTTAAGGCCCTCCTCAAGACTCAATTCAGTCACTGGATCCTCAGGGTCTTCGACGACCTCTTTAAACTGGAACACTTCTATACCACCAGTTTTTTCATCATAATGGACTTCAATATCAGCCCGGGAACCAAGCTTCTTTTTTGCTGCTGACTCAATAGCATCTTTTATAGTCGTTATAAGGACCTCGGTTTCTATCCCTTTTTCCCTGCTCACCTGTTCAACAACCCGTTTAATATCTGTAATAAACATCCATATTCTCCGTATGCGCTAAGCAAGTCTTGCTTTTTTAATCTGTCCATGGGGAATTTCAACTGTTTTTCCATTTATGGACAAACCAGCAACGTCATTGCTGAAACTTTTAAGAATTCCTGTAAATTTCTTCCGCCCGTCAATAAGTTCAAATGTTTCAACGCGCACCGTATTCCCTGTAAATTTCAGGAAATCACCCTTCTTTTTTAATGGACGTTCAGGACCGGGAGAAGACACCTCCAGCCTGTATGGTCCCATATCCTCCATGTAAACATCTATCAGATCACCAATCTGGCGGCTCATATTTACGCAGTCGTCTATGGTAATTCCACCTGGTTTGTCAATAAAAATCCTGATGACCATAGTCCCGTTTCCACCAACACATTGAGAATGGACAAGCTCAAAATCCTCTGCAAGGCATAAAGGTTCAACAATTTTTTCTATTTTTTCGACAAATAAATTGTTATTTATAGTCTGCGTCATCATAATTATAATGTATTGTAAATTTGTAAAATATCACTCTGCTGAAAAATATGTTTCTCTCCTGCAAAGCCCGGTACATCTTCAAAATTGCAGTCTCTAAAAAACAAAAACGGGCAAATGCCCGTCCCTGATATACTCTTTCGTTGTACAATATGCAGAATCATCGCCATATGAAGCAAAATCTGCTTTTATCCAAATAGCCCTCAAGGATAATAATGGAGCGGGCAACGAGGTTCGAACTCGCGACCCCAAGCTTGGGAAGCTTGTACTCTACCAACTGAGCTATACCCGCACATTAATATGAAAATATAACCTAAATTAAAGCACTTGTCAATACCAAGTTTGCAGTCTGGCATAACAGAACTTATTAAGTTCCGCAGGGACAATAGTTACACAGAACTTATTACGGAAGATCTGCTTTAAATTTTTTAATAATTAATTTTGAGATATGATTGTGAACACCTTTAACCATTTTTTCCTTTAAAGTTTTTTCCCAGGACCTGTAAACAACCCTCAATGAAAGGGACTTTTTATTTTCCAAAAGGGGCTTTCCTTCATAAACATCAAAAAGAAAAACATCTTCAATAAGAGGATTCTTTTCCATAAGCCCGTTAATCTCAGAAATCACAGCTCCGGCTTCAACCTCTTTATCCACAATTATCGTAATATCCCTTGATAAAGATGGAAACTTTGGAATTGCCGTGGCATTTATTGATTCCGGCAGCACCTTAAGCAGGTTCTCAACATCGATATCAAAAACAAAAGCATCCTGTTTAAGACTGAAATTATTTAAAACAAGAGAATCTATCTGCCCTATGCTTCCGAGTTGTTGCCCGCCTTTTGTAATAACAGCGGCATAACCCTTTTTAAAATAGGGAAATTTTTTATCATCTGCCCTTGAAAAAACGGCATTAAAAACTCCAAGCCCGTTAAGGAGACCTTCAACAGCCCCTTTTATGTCGAAAAAGTCGCAGTCAATTTTCTTAGAATGCCATGACAGTTCAGATTTTGCACCTGTCCACAGAGCTGCCATCATTTCTTTTTCTTCCGGCTGGACACCTTTCTGTTTTGCAAAAAACACATGGCCTGTCTCAAAAATTTTTAAGTCATCAATCTGCTGATAATTGTTACGCCTCATGGTGTCAAGAAGCCCCGGCAGAAGGGATGTCCTTAAAACAGCCATCTCCTCGGAAATGGGGTTGAGAATTTTTTCAACAGATCTTTTTTTATCACCGGAATCAAGAAGAAGTTTGTCGCAGAAATCAGGAGAAGTAAAACTGTAATTAACAGCTTCACTGAAACCAAATCCGTTCATGATCTCTTTTATGTTCTCCCTGAGGGTTATAACAGGGGACAATTTCCCGCCCTGTGCAGGTATTTCAGGAAAACTTGTCTTGATATTATCATACCCCCACAGCCTTGCAACTTCTTCGGAAAGATCCTCAGGTCTTGAAACATCAACCCTGAAGCAGGGCACAATAACTTTTAAAACCGTATCATTTACCCTTGTTATCCCAAATTCCACTGATTCGAGAAATTCACTGATTTCCAAAGAAGAAAAATCAGTGCCAAGACGTTTGTTAAGGGAATTGATATCAAGCATAATTTCAGTCCGGGGATTTTTTACCGGGTGTTCATCAATAATACCCTGCACAATGGAACCTTCGGCAATATCTGCCATAAGGGCAAGGGCACGCTCAAGGGCATTTTTTGTATTGCAGGGATCAACACCCCTTTCAAAACGATGGGAAGCATCAGTTATGATGCCGGATCTCTTTGAGGTCTTCCTTACGGACACAGGGTTGAAATAAGCGCTTTCAACAAGAACCCTTGTTGTTTTTTCCGAAATTTCTGAATTTTCTCCGCCCATCACACCTGCAATAGCAACAGGACCTTCACCGTCACATATCATCAGCATATCAGGCTCAAGATCGTGTTCTTTGCCGTCAAGGGTGGTAAATTTTTTATCATCCCCGGCTTTTCTGACTTCAATCCTGCCATGGGCAATAAGGTCAAAATCAAAGGCATGCAGGGGCTGCCCCGTTTCCATCATTACAAAATTGGTAATATCAACAATATTGTTAACAGGAGTCATTTCAATTGATTCGAGTCTCTGCCTGAGCCAGAACGGTGACGGTTTAACCTTGACATCAAGAACAAGAC
>WFQS01000039.1 GCA_015486915.1 Desulfobacteraceae bacterium | reverse complement strand
GTATTCCAGGACTCTGAGCTGCTCAAGCTTTTCAGTATTTTCAAGTAAACCTGTTTCAAGGGATGCAATCTTATCAAGAAAACTTTTCCTGTATGCATAAAATCCAAGGTGCTTGTAATATACGGAGTCTGTTACGGTATCCCTTGGAAACGGAATGCTGGATCTGGAAAAATAAAGGGCAAAACCGTTATTATCAAACACGACTTTAACATCCTTGGGATCTGTTATCTCTCTTTTGTTTTTTATCTTAAAAGCAAGGGTTGACATGCCAAGACCCGGGTCGGCCCTGAGGGGTTCTGTAAGCTCATCAAGGCATTGGGGATTAAAAACCGGCTGATCCCCCTGGATATTGATTACAATATCGTCAGGTGCAAGCCCAAGTATGTCAGATGCCTTTGCAACCCTGTCCGTTCCTGACCTTATCTCTGAAGGAGTCATAACAGAGAGTGCGCCAAATTTTTTAACGGCCCTTTCTATACGTTCATCATCTGTTGCCACTGCCACCTGGGTAACCAAGGATGATTTTTCCGCCTGTTCATAGACTCTCTGGATCATGGATTTTCCTGCAAGCAATTGAAGCGGCTTGCCAAAAAATCGTGTGGACCCGAATCTTGATGGTATAATTGCTGTTATCATTATTTATATTTTAATAAAAATAGATTCTGCTTTTTCCCGCGTCATGATGTTTTTCCAGTCAGGTCCAAGGCAGTTTTCCCATAGGGGTTCAAGTCCCAGTGCAACACTTATCATTGTTTCCATCTGGTCTTTACTTATATTTTTGACAAGGTCTTCCGGAAGCTGAATATCCGCCTTTTTCATCATCTCCCTGAATTCCTTTACCCCTTCAGGATAAAATTCATCAAGAGCATCAAACACAATGCAGCAGCCAATACCATGGTGGGTGCCGAGTATATATGAAAGCCCGTAGGAAAGGGCATGACACGCCCCTACCTGGGAATAGGCGATACTCATGCCGCCGAAAAAAGAAGCCATCATCAATTTGTCATCTTTATCATTTTTATTGAAATCATCATTTAAAAATACATCCCTGCACAATTCAAGGGCTTTTTCACCATAGGATCTGCTGAATTGATTGATATATGTTCCTGACAGAGATTCAATACAATGGATATAGCAATCCATGCCCGTATAAAAATGCTGCTCTGCAGGTACATTTTTTATCAGGTCAGGATCAAGAATCACCTGATCAAATACCGTATAATCAGAATTTAACCCAAGTTTTTTATCAGGCCCGGTCAGAACGGCTGTTCTGGATACTTCCGAACCTGTTCCGGAAAGTGTTGGAACTGCCGCATGAAAAACAGCAGGATTCTTAATAAGATCCCATCCCTGGTATAAGGCAGAAGATCCTGGGTTTGTAAGCATTAAGGAAATTGATTTGGCAAGATCCATTGTGCTTCCACCTCCAATGCCGATCACACCTGAGGGAAGATTATCTGAAAAATTTCTTACTTTTTCCGTCAGTTTATCAACGTAAACTGTTTTTGGTTCATCATCCACATTGACCCATAAAAGCATATCATTGTCATGCAGAGGAATGCGCTTTTCAAGTTCTTTGCCCTGAAACACATCATCGGTTACAAAAACAATCCATGAATTTTCTGTTTCCCGTTTTGCAGCAAGTATCTCATCGGTCTGCTCAAAACAGCCCCTGCCAAAAATTACATTGGATATCATTTTAAAATTTCTGAACATTTTTAATCCTTATTCAGCTGTTAACAGCCTTTTTTATACCATTTATTCTGTTTTCAATCTCCGAATCTGTCCAGGAAAGTTTTATCAGCATTGAAATCGTTTTTTTCATAACAGAATCTGATTCCGGCAGGGATATATTTTTGTAATCCGGTTTGGTTTCTGCAAATTGTGCACACAGCGGTGCAGCACTTTTCATTGATTTTAAATGATCCCATTTTCTAAAATAATGCCAGTTATTGTCATACCAGTAAAAACAGGCATCAACACCGTTTTTTCCAAGGGCTTTGATAACTTTTTTTGCCCTTGTCTCATCGGGTAGAAAAAACGAAAGAAATGATGCTGAATCGCCGCCGGGATCGGGTATCTGCCTGAATCTTATATCTGAAATACCGGATAGTGCATCCTTTATGATCTTTTTGTTGTTCTGCTGAATTTTAATTATTTCATTTAATTTTCCAAGCTGGGCTACACCCACTGCAGCGTTCAGTTCGCTGATCCTGTAATTAGCCCCCATAATGGGATGGTTGTCAGCACCCCTGTCAGGTCCTCCGGAATAATCATGCCCATGATCTGCATATTGGGAAGCCCTCAGGTACAGGTCATGGTCATCTGTTATTATACCGCCTCCCTCACCGCAGGTAATTGTTTTAACAGCATCAAAGG
>WFQS01000038.1 GCA_015486915.1 Desulfobacteraceae bacterium | reverse complement strand
CGCTGGAGCAAAGGTGCGCTTTCACCCATACACGGGCATCCTTTTTTTACTTTATATTTTGTGGCTGCAGGAAAACTTTCCATTGATAATTTTAAAAAAAATCAGGGCAGGGTAAAAAAAACAGATTCGGAAATTTTATCCAGTTCCAAATTCTTTGCTTCAACAGGTAAGGCACAAAGCTTTGATAATCACATTCACCAGGTTAAGGCCGTTGAAGAAAGCTTAAGTTTCCATGTTTCATCCGATGACGGCAGAAAGGGTGAAATTTTCAGTCAGGACGTATTATTTTGACCACTTATCTGCGGATTTCACTTTTTTTAAGGTATATGTGGGAATGTTTTATTTATAATGCAGAGCCATGGAACTATTTTATGCTGAACTATAACTATTTTAATAAAAGAAAAGGTATTTTTTCAAAACTTGAACTGGATACAGTGATCCCTGAAAAACACAAGCTTAAACAGTTTTACTATAACTCGGGCAAACTGCCTGTAAGCTTTCCTGTTTTTATCAAGCCCGAATGGGGACAGAATTCAAATGGAATTGTTATTGTGCACGATGGAAAAGAGTATAAAAAATTTAAAAAAACTGCAGCAGCCTCTGATATGCCCTTTATTGTACAGGAGGCTGCCCCGGAACAAAAAGAGTTTGAAATATATTATCTTCGCTCACCTGAAAACTTTGACAAATATTCCTTTTTATCCATCACCCATGTGACAAACACCTGTACAGCACCCAATCCGGTAAATTCAATTCACAACCCATGTACAAATTATGTTGATATTACTCACTCTTTTTCAGAAAAAGAACTGCAGATCATCTGGCTCTTCCTGAAAAAAATTGGAAAATTCCCCATGGCAAGGGTGGGGTTAAAGGCAAATGATATAAAAGATATACTTAAGGAAAAATTTCATATTGTGGAGATCAATCTTTTTCTTCCCATGCCCCTTGTTCTTCTTTCCGAAAATATTGACTTGCGTGAAAGGAACAACATCATTAAAACAACCATGTCCATTGCGGCAAAACTGGTAAAAAAGCTCCCTGAAAACAGAACAGGTAAAAAAATTTTCTTAAGCCAGCTTAAAGCCCATTATAACCGCCATGAGGCGGATCTGGATTGGCCCGGATCTGCATTAAAGAATCAGAGTTTTTGACGAACATAAAAAAGGAAACCCGATGAAACCATTAAAATCATTCAAACGAATTATCTATTCCTGGATTGATAAAAATTTCCTCGGTAGCTGCAGTAACTATAATTCCCTTTCCACGAGAAAGAGCTGCCGTTCCAAAAAACAGGCCAGAGAAATGTTTGCCGTTCAGCAAATACCCCATGCAAAGGGTGAAATTTTTTACGGTCCTTTTAAACCATTCAGATTTGTAAAAAAATACGGTTTCCCCGTGGTTGTCAAACCAGACGTCAGCGGTTTTTCCCGGGGCAGCCATTTTCCCATCAACAACTATCCTGACCTGTTAAAAGCGGTTATCCTCGTTAAAATATGGTGGCCAGGCTCTGTAATAGAGCAGTATCTCAAGGGTAAAAATTATCGAGTACTGGTGATAAAGGATGAAATTATGTCCGTGATCAGGAGATATCCTCCATTTGTCACAGGAGACGGGAGTTCAACCATAGCTGAACTCATAGACAGGGAAAACAGGACACGGGAGGAGATGAAACTTTACCCTGTAATTCATCCCATTGAAAAAAAATTTAAAATTGCCCGATTCCTTAAAAAAAAGAACCTTAAATTCTCCTCTGTACCGGATAAAGGTGAAACAATTACCCTTTACAACAGGATAGCCCTTGCCCCGGGAGGAGTTGTCGAAACCATTGATAAAAAAACGATGCACAAAGATAACAGGGATCTTTTCTTTAGAATACTTCCGTTTTTCAATGCCAATATCCTGGGAATTGATGCAATTTTTGAAAAGGGTATCGAAATTTCTTATAAAGAGCAGCGCGCGATATTTCTTGAAGTCAATTCCAGGCCGTATTTAAAAATGCACGATTATCCACGTTACGGAGAAAAACAGGATTTAAGCAGCTATTATAAAGTGTTAAACCAGATGGAAATTCAGCAGAAAGATATTTATTAAATGAATAATACAGCAGGAAAATATTTATTCAAGTGAATTTTTCCCCCGGAAAAATGGAATTGTCAACCCGCAGCCTGTACTCTTTCCTCGGTGTGCATTCTTTTCTCATCGGACTGTTTCCCTTTTATATTCCTGTATATCTTTATAAAGCAGGCTTTTTTCTCCATCAGATCAGCTGTTTCATTGCCGTTACAGGAGCAGGCTTTGTAATAAGCCTTTATCTCTGGGACAGAATTTCAAAAATTATATCACTTCGTTATCTGATTATCTTTTCTTTTTTCAGTGAATTTATTCTGATGTCCCTGTTCTTTTTAAACAAAGACATGTCTCTTATTCTCAGTGCAGGCTTTTTCAACGGGGTCTTTAACTGCAGTTTCTGGATAATTCAAAGATTTCTTTTTCTTGAAACAATCACAACAAAAAATTCAGGTAAAAAATTTGGAAACTTCCAGATTTTTGTACTTGTGGTTCTAAAAGCGGGAATATTTGCAGGCGGGATAATGCTGGAAAAATCCGGATACCTGTATGTTTATATATTTTCCGCAGCCATTGCCATG
>WFQS01000037.1 GCA_015486915.1 Desulfobacteraceae bacterium | reverse complement strand
CCATGCAACTCTGCCATTTTTTTTTATGATGGCATCCTGCAATGGCCTTGCAATTGAAAAAGAATAAAGCTGGGAGACATAGAGAAGATATTTTTTCATATTTAGAGCATGGACGCATAAATTTTATCAAGTTGATCAACCTGTATTTTTGCCGAACAATGGGATGTAACCCATTTTCTGCCATTTTCTGCCATTTTCTGCATCTCTTTATGGTGTGAAACCGCCCATAAAATTGAATTTTCAAGCGCTTTTTTATCATTTACAGGTACGAGAAGCCCAGTTTTCCCGTGCTGTATAATTTCAATATTTCCGGCGCAGCTCGTGGATACAGCTGGAATTTCCATGGACAGGGACTCCCGCAGCACACCTGACAATCCTTCCTGATCATCGGCCGCCACAACGCTTAAATCCATTATGGAAAGCCATGGCCTGATATCTTCCTGAAATCCTGCAAAATAACATTTTTCGTATATTCCAAGGTTTTTTGCCATGGGTATGATCTCTTTATGCATATTGGCACCGAGAAAAACAGCATATATTTCTTTATCTTTTGCCATGATTTCTGAAAGAACATTTAAAAGAAGATCAAGCCTTTTGCTTTTTCTGTATGAAGAAAGACTGCCAATTATTTTTGCATTTTCAGGAAAACCCGTCAGGGACAGAATTTTCTGATCCTTTGGTGCCGGGGAAAATTTATCAACATCCACACTTCCATAGACAATGTGGATCATTTTTTCACTGTCTTTTCCAAGGACATTGATTAAAACATCCTTGACCGCTTTTGCAACGACTGTGTACGCCTTTACACACGGGGATTTAAAAGCAGAAACAAGATGGGCCTTGGAAAAAGATGTAATCGTTCCCCTCTGGACAACAACGGGTGTTGAAATCTGATATAATTCAAGGACTTTTGTGGTTTTTATCAGGGCTTCATTCCGGTGAACATGAATAATATCAAAACTATTTTTCTTTAAAAATGATCCAAGCCGCCTTGTCCCGTTAATTGACCTGAATCCTATTTTCTTTATTTTTATGCCCTTTGCACCAAGGGCTTTCCATGAATCGATATTTTTTTTCCTTACAACGGGATTTCTTAAAAGCTGATCAGGGAATACAACGGTAACATCATGTCCCCTTGAATGCTGCTCTTCTGCCATTCGTGACAATTGTATCGCACCTCCCCTTATCACTGCCCAGTGCGAGGCCACATGCAGTATTTTCATTTTTTTCTCAGTCTCTCCATACGGTGCAGCGTCCATAATCCTGCGTATTTGTTAAATGCTCCCTGGCTGTACATTGCTGAAACAAGAAATCCAACCCCTCCGTCAAGAAATCCGCCTTTGACAACATAGGAAACAAAAAAAACCCAGAATGCCCTGAACAAAGCTCCAAAAAGGCCGCCCCCGTGCTTATTGTCCTTAAATCTTTTCTGTGCGCCAAGCCATGCATATGTTCTGTTTTTATATAGATAATGTTCAAAATCCCGGACTGAATAGTGGTAAAGTTTTCCCTTTAACCGTCCAACCACAGCGTCTGGAACCTGAATTTTTTCGTGAACCATGGAGTTTGTGAATTTTGCACCTTCACGCCTGAACAGCCTTCTTATGCTTCTTGAACTATTGCCGAAATAAAGGCGTTTCCCAAAAATTATAACTGCCCAGGGAAGCCTGAATACCGATTCAACGGGATTTTTATTCAGTGTTGTGTTTATTTCTTCCCTTAATTCACGACTTAATGCTTCGTCTGCATCAATGGATAATACCCATTCGTATTGTGCTTGATCAAGTGCACGCTGTTTCTGGATTCCATAACCCGGCCAGTCGGTTCTGGTTATTTTATCCGTATATTTTTCTGCAATTTCAAGTGTTCTGTCAGTGCTGCCGCTGTCAACAATGATGATTTCATCAGCAATATCTTTTACCGATTCAAGGCAGGTTTTAATCCGGTCCTCTTCGTTTTGAGTGATTATTATAACCGATAATGAGTATTTTTTTTTCATTTTATTTTATGAAACTTATGAAAGAGCTCTCTTTTGATAAAAGAACAAATTCTCTTATTATGTTCGTCAAAATCTCTAATTTTTTTAAGGCACGGTAACGCTGTTCAGATCGGCCAAATGGCCGTTATATGGCAGCCGCAGTAAATTCATTTAATCAAAATTTTCTATTTTTACAGGCAGATTTGAAACCGGAATCCAAACCAGTCCCATACTCTGTCAGACTATATAACAGAGGCAGGATGGATTATCAATCAATACTGAGACAGAAAAATTAAATTATAAATCAATTTGTACATGGGAACACCGGTATGGTATAGGTCACTGTAAAAAAAACAGTATTTTAAACAAAACTATAATTTAGGAATGCCAAATGATGTCTGACACAAAGAAAAAAATCATCGTTTACACCGTAGGGGTATGGGACATGTTTCACATTGGCCACTTAAAACTTTTAAAAGCCGCCAAAGCCCTTGGTGACATTCTGATCGTAGGGGTTAATACAGATGAGCTTGTCAAGGAATACAAAGGCCATTATCCCCTTTTATGCTGGGAAGACAGGGCTGCTGTAGTAGAGGCCTGCAGGTTCGTAGATCTTGTAATTCCTGCATCAAGCCTTGAAAAAGACAAGCTGCTTGAGGAAATTGATGCAGATATTCTTGTCCATGGAAATGATAAAAAAATCCTTGGCCATGATTATATGATAAAAAACAATAAAAGGGTTGTATACCTTCCATATACAGATGGCAGGAGTTCAAGCATTCTGAGAAAAACTCTGAAACGGTATTATGATGAGCAGATGCAGGGTCAAAGACATGAAAATAATTTTTGATGTTCAGGAACTTTACTATCTTGCCCAGTATCTTCCTGTTTTACGTGAACTTGAAAAACGAAATGTTTCATGTTCTTTTGTCATTTATGAAAACCAGGATTTTAATCATCTTCTGACAAAAGCCGTGAATGAAGAAAATCTTGATGCATGCTTTGTAAAAGATAAACATCAGGCACTTGAACATTATCTGGAAAAAAAGGCTGACTGGGTGATATTTGGAAATCATTTTTTTGATGTAAAATCCCTTCACACTGTTTCAAAAACCGCTCAATTCGGTCATGCCATAGGTATAAAAAAAAGTTATTATACAAAATCAAAAACACAGATGACAGTGAGGTTTGTTGAGGGAAAAAGACGGCTTGAAATCATAAAAAAAATGTACCCGAAAGCCAATTTTGTATTAACGGGATTTGCCAAGCTCGATCCGGTTTACAATAAAAAAATTGCAGGACTTGACCTTGATTTTATGGGGCTTGATCCTGAAAAAAAAACAATTCTTTATGCCCCTACATTTTATCCAAGCTCAATTGAACTGTTTTCAGATGAATTTCCAAATGATTTCTCAGAGTACAATATCATTGTTAAACCCCATTATTTTTCCCTTACAAAGAAAAAATACATGGGTCAGCGGAATAAATTTAATACATGGAAAACAAGATATTCCAATGTTTATGTTGCATCACTTGATGAGCATTCCCTTCTTCCATTCATGGTGACAGCAGATATATTGATAAGCGAGGCCTCTTCTTCACTTTTTGAATTTGCAGCCCTTGACAAACCCGTTGTATGGTGCGATTTTCTTCATCTGCGCTGGTCATACAGGGGACTGTTTCATTTCAGGCTTAAAAGCAGACTTGATCAGGATATATTAAAGTTTTCCGATATTGGGGCCCATGCAGCAAATTTTGCAGACCTGAAGCAAATTGTTGATGAACAGCTGGCAGCGCCGGCAATGTTCAGCAGTAAAAGAAAAAAGTACTGCGATCTGTTTGTGGGCGCTTCAGATGGAAAAGCTTCACAGCGCATTGCCGATTATCTCTGCAATGCGGTTTCATAATTCAGCCCGTAAAAATTGTGCGAACCGCCATGGGGCAGATCTGAACTGCGCTTATGTGCTTTACAACAAAAACAAAACAAGCTCTGAGAAATAAAGAAAAAACCATATGAATAAAATAATTAATTTTGATAAAAAACCCACACTTTTATTTATTATCATATTTGCCTGCGTTATGTGGACCGGCCAGTACAGTCTGCGTCATCTGTGGGCGCCTGATGAAGCACGCTACACCTATGTTGCCCAGGAGATGAAT
>WFQS01000036.1 GCA_015486915.1 Desulfobacteraceae bacterium | reverse complement strand
CACCAAGGGAGGGAGCAGGAAATCATTTAAAAACGTTAAATCCTACAAAAGACGGAAGCGCTGGATGTAGTATCTCCGGTTTTTTTAAATTGGCAGAAGGGTAATAAAAAAATATGAATATACTGGTTGGATATAACGGTGGAGAAGCATGCAGGATAGCATTATCCCTTGCAAAGGATATGGCGGAAATCTTTGATAGTTCCTTTGTTTATGTAATCACATCCATGAAAGGTGGAGCATCGGAAAAACAGGCAGATATCATTGCTGCTGAAAAAGGACTTGAATTTGCAGAAAATCTTTTGAAAAGCTCTGATATTAATTATGACTGCCAGCAAAGTGTAAGGGGGCTGTCTCCCGGCGAAGACCTTGTAAAATTTGCAGAAGAAAATAAAATAGACCATATTTTCCTTGGCGTTAAAAAAATATCGCGTCTGCAAAAGGCCATTCTGGGCTCCACGGTCCGTTACGTAATTTTAAACTCTCCCTGTCCTGTGACCACCGTAAAATTTAATATTAAAAAAATCTCTTCTGAAGACCTGTTAAAGGACAGGAAAATCCTTGCAGTGGATGATGAACCCGATATCCTTGAAACCATCGAAGATATTCTTGATATGTGTGATCTTGACACTGCCGGCTCATTTGATGCAGCAAAAGAGATGATTCTGCAAAATAAATACGACCTTGTCATACTTGATATCATGGGGGTCAACGGATATGAACTGCTTGCCATGGCAAAAAAACACAACCTGCCAGCCCTTATGCTCACCGCCCACGCCCTGACCCCGGAAAATCTTAAAGAATCCCTGGAAAAAGGAGCGGATTCATATATACCCAAGGATGAGCTTGCCAATCTGCCCGTCCATGCGGCTGATGTGATCAGGGCAAGGATCCGGGGAGAACATGGCTATGGAACCTGGTTTTCCAGGCTTACGCCCTTTTTTGAAAAATCCTTTGGCAAAGACTGGCAGAACAGGGATGCAAACTTCTGGGACTCCTTTAATGACAGGTATGGCGGATAAGTCTGCATGCTAAAGACTATGGTCTGAATTTTTTGATTTGAAGATCTTTTAAGACTTTATAAGGTTTGTCGTTTGCAGTGAGGATTGGAGTACCACAAGTGATCGCCGTCGCACCAATAAGTGCATCTGCTAATTGCATTGAGTGGCTAAGAAAATGCTGCTCGACAAAAAACATAGCTTTGGCAGAAATATTCTCTGATATATAAATTAGTTGTGTGTTCCAGATTTTTAAGGCCCGGCGCAAACTATTTAATTCTCTTTTGTTTCTCATTCCTTGAACGAGTTCCATATATGTTACCACTGAAATGGAAAAGTTGTTTAAATCTTCAATGACCTCAAATGCGTGTTCATTACCCTTCAAATACCAGATTAAAACATCTGTATCGACGATCATCTAAAATCTTCCTTTTCTTAAATCCCGGACATAATCATCGATCTCTTCGACAATATCATTGTCTTTCCAAATTCCAAATAAATTGGTTTTGGTTCTTTTGTTCTTTTTAAAATCGTTATAGGGAATAAGTTTAGCGCACGGTTTTCCCCGATAAGTTATAATGACCTCTTCTCCCCTGTTAACTGTATTTAAAAGCTCTTTTGAGTGAAACCGTAAATCCTTTGCTGTGGCTTTCATAATATTCCTTTTTTATGAAGTTTATATTTTGAAGTATAAATTTAAGGCCAATAAAGATCAAGAATTAATTTGTATCGTTTTAAGATTAAGGTTCTCCATAAAAGCAGACAAACTGCCTGAAAGACTTTTTAAACCGATTAAGGGGGGCCGGTGACATTCTCCCAGGAAAGATGCTCTTATTTAGCAGAGTGTTTTTTGCTCGATCGCCTCCCCAGGAGAGGGTGAGAGTGTTTACTCAAAAACTATAATCTCAATTATTTTTGCTTCTTTTCAAGTCAAAGGAATTTCTTTAAAAGGTACCATTTGGACATGATCTGTCCCGGGATAGAACTGTTTCACGAGCATCGGGTAGTTGATTGTTCGAACTGGACTGTTGTCAGGCACCCAGCGTTTTAACCACTTTGTCTTTCGCATCTTCTGGTAGGTAACACAGACATTTTGCTGATAATAAAAACTCCAATCCTTATTGTCATCACGAATGCCGAAAACACACCCCCAGGAATGGACTATCTTTGCTTTAGCCTCTTTTTGATTCATTTTTAAAAACTTATTGTAGTCAGTGACATCTTTCTGTGGTCGCCCGGATTTATCCACATAATCTAAGGTATTTACTTCGTGTCTCTTTCTAAACTGTTTCTCTGTTCTTTCTTCTTCAGGTATTATAGCCTTATAAAGTTTTCGCCAGTGTTCTCCAGGTCCCCCAGGGGCAGTTCCGCCAATACCGGCATGATAGACAGTAGGGTGTTTTCTTGAGCCACGTACAAAAATGGAGCATCCTGAAAGAGCTGCTGTAAAAAAAAGATCCGGATCAGCCAAGCCGGACTGCCCTGGACGGGGTGGCGGCACAATTAAAGATATCTTAACAATACCGCCACGTTGATCCCAAGGCAGCCAGTAAAATTGCACATATTCATCTGCCTTGGAAGCATCTATTTCATGCTTGTATTTTACGTCAATATAGATGGATTCCGGTTTTTGAAGTTTCAGAATCTTGGAGCCACCAGTCCATTCATTATTCACCCGCTGCAAATGCCCATACCCTATCTGGTAATTTGGGTTAGCAGCAGAATTGTATTTACGGGCATTTCCGTCTACAGTCACATCATCACGATGGGTTAGCTTTTCCACCATACCGTCCGGAGGGGTAACCGCGTTTTTCTTCAAAAACTCTAATTTGTTAGCTAAAAATTCTTTGTCAATTGCATTTAACGGCATCAGAAATTCTCCTTATCAATACCGGACTTCACGACGGGATCATTATTTTTGTCGTGACTGGTTTATCGCAGTAGACAATTCCGCATGAATAGCCCTTCATCAACAAACTTAGAAAATCTCTTTGGTTCTGGCTTGTCCAGGTTCGGTTATTGCGTAGCCCACCGTATGATTCGAGCATCCAGGTGTTTTTCCCTTTTTTATTTTTCCTCCAGCACTTTAAAAACATCGGTGACATTCATCAACGGTTCAAGTTTCCAGGAAGCTCCTTCAATCTGACAGAATGGAAGCATCCGTTTGTTTATTTCGACGAGAGCTTCATCTCCTCTTCCCCTTTCAGCGTATATAAGATTGTACCCTTTGAAAGTGCTACGACCGTCTCCACCAGCGCATGAGAACATCTGCCACTTCTTCAGGCAGGGGGGGAGCGTCGTCTCAGCCATCTCAATACTGCACCTTGTCCACTCGTCTGTCTTGCTGCCCGGCATGGTATACGTACCGATAAATATCATATCTTTTACCTCCGTTTTTTTATAAGAAATAGATCGTAAATCTTTACGTTCTATTTCTAAATTTGTTGTGAGGCGGGAATGGCCAAATCCAGATCCGCCCCTATGACCGTTATAAACGTTTGATCTCCTTTTCAAGTTCATCTAACATATCAAACAATTTATCCGTTATCCCTTTGAATTTCAAAAACAGATCCCTTGCTTTTTCTTTTTCACCATCATTAAAAAGCCGGGCAATTTCACGGGCGGCTTGATGAACTTTTTCATGCTGGCTGTCAATTGCCTTGAACACCATGTTCTGTCCATATTTATCTTTGCCGTCGCTGAAATACCATTGTCCGAATTCGCAGTCATGGTGTGTATCGATACCGGACGGGGACAGAGATAATTTTCCTGCAAGCATGTCTGATAATTTTTCCTTAAATGTATTATGGGCAAGTTTTACAGCACCTGCACGGAAGCGGCCATCGTCTCTGAGCTGGAACTGGTCTGTCTGGCTGGAAATTTCCTGCACAAGTTCATTCAGATCCGCTGCCGTATCGGTCAACTGGCCGCTGTTATTGGACATTGTCACAGATGCGTGATCCACAAGGGCAATTTCTTTGGCGATCTGATCTGAAACGGCAGCTGCCTGGGAAATATTTTCATTTACCTCTATAAACCCGGAAGATGTCTGGTGGACATTATCGGAAATTTCACCGGTTGTGGCGGTCTGCTCTTCAACTGCCGCTGCAACACTGCTCACCAGTTCATTTACATCCCTGATTATTTCCGTGACCCGCCTGATCTCTTTCACGGTTTCACTGCTGATGGCTTGAACACCTTCTATTTTATGTCTGATATCAATTGTTGCCTCTGCTGTCTGGTTGGCAAGACTTTTGATCTCACCTGCAACCACGGCAAAGCCCTTGCCTGCTTCCCCGGCCCTTGCCGCTTCAATGGTGGCGTTTAAAGCCAGCAGATTGGTCTGCTCGCTGATATCCTGGATCGCTTCTGTTACTTTTCCAATATCCCTTGCCGATACGCCAAGTTCACCGATTTTTTTCGATGCTTTTTCAGCTTCATCAACGGCCTGTGCTGTAATTGAGCTTGTTTTCCCGGTATTTGCGGAAATTTCATTAATGGTTGCCGACATCTCTTCCGTTGCTGAAGCAACCTGGTTTACATTCATGGTGGCCTGTTCCATGGCTTTTGTCACGGAATTCATGTTAACACTCATCTCTTCTGCTGCTGCAGCAACAGTATTGGCCCTGGATTGCACCTGCCCTGCATCAGTCACCATAAGCTCTGATACCCCTGACAATTCTTTGGATGAAGCATCTAACACTTTAGTATTATCCACGAAATTAAGAATAATCCCATTGAGTTTTTCAATAAAAAGATTGAACCATCTGCCGAGTTCCCCAATTTCATCCTTTGACGATACCGTAATCCTTGCCGTAAGATCCCCTTCTCCTTCTGCAATATCCTTCATATTATTCACAACACCTTTCAAAGGCCGCGTAACATAAATATTAATTATTGCTGTAATCGAAATAATAAGAATTAGTATTATCACCGAAAGAATCCATATCACCTTATAAATTGTGCGTGCACTTGCATTTATTGTTGCTGTGACAACACCTGTTTTTCTGCCAAGTATGAATAAACCGAGCTTTTCGCCTGAAAAACTTTTAACGGGCAGTGCAATGGTAAAATATTTTTTATCAAACATACCGCCTTTAAGCGCTTTTGTAAGATCCAGGTCTTTTAAAACATAGGATAAAAAATCTTTATCCACACTTTTCTGACTTAAATAGTAATTTTTAAAATGAGGCTTTGATTTTAATTTTCTTGCAATATCAAGATATTTTCCATCCATGAAATACAGAAATTCAATATTACTTGGTTTTAAAGATTTTTTGATTGAATTCAGCCCCCCTTCAAAATCAGCTATACCAACAAAATTTTGTTGATCTGAAACAGGTAAACTTTTGTCTATAATGGGGAAAAGTCCCTTCAGCCTTAACCCTTTTGGTGATTCCTCCATTGTAATGACAGGTTTTTGTGTTGCTTTAACCCTTTTATATGCCCTGCTGTAATTTAAGCTCTCTCCGCTGCTTGACTTATTCCATGATTTTACAAAGGAATGTAAATCAGAATCAATGAGATGAACCGCAACATTTTTAAATTTGGTATTTTCCCTGAATATATTGCCATAGTGTTTCAGGATATTAAAAGCCTCTCCCTTGTCATTTGTTTCCATGGCTTCCATGATATTTGTATTGGATGCGATTTGCAGGGCATTGGTCAACCACGTATTTTTTTTGGCATTAAAAATTCCATTAAATGAAGCAGTGAGCAATTTTTTTGTGTTGATCAGTTCAGTTTTTTTAATGGTTTTTAACTGGGTATTAACAAAAATAGAAATAACAATGGATGAAACAATTATCAGAACAACAAAAACAGCGTATAATTT
>WFQS01000035.1 GCA_015486915.1 Desulfobacteraceae bacterium | reverse complement strand
GTATAAAATTCTTTTAGAAGGTAAAGAAACTTTTTATGTTCCTCTGAGCAGAAGAAACAAAGCCAAACTCAAAGATATTATGTCCGTTCGTTAGAAATTAATAGCCGTTTATACTATTTTTAGCCCTATTAATACAATTTGGGAATTGAGTATTATCTTATTGATTTAAAATGCAGTTCGCATAAATTATAATTAGGGTGAAAAGATATGAAAAGTTTTATTGTTTATTCTGTGAAGTGTATATTCGGAAGACTCATTTGCTCTAATTTTTACCGTAGCCGTGATAAAAATGGTGGTTCGATGGATGGTAGGTACTTAAAGAAACGCAGACCGACTTCTTTTACAGATCTTGAACATTTGAGAAAAAAATACGGTTTTTCATTCCTCAGTTTATATTATATGATGTTAAATTATTTTACAATAAACACTATTAGGAGGAGGGAATAATGGATAAAGAAAGGATTGCCGAGATTGCTTCAAGATATAAAAACAATTCAGGGAAATTGCTTGGCATTTTTGAAGACATTCAACAAGAGGAAAGATACCTATCAGAAGCTACACTATTTAATGTATCAGAGGTTCTTAACGTATCGCTCAGCCAGGCTTACGGCGTTGCGACGTTCTATTCATTTTTTAACTTAAAACCTGTTGGTAAACACATTATAACTGTCTGTATGGGAACAGCGTGTCATGTTAGAGGTGCTGTTCGTATTCTTAAAAGTTTGGAAAAATTATTGGGAGTGGAACCGGGGGAAACTACAGATGATGGAAAGTTTATGCTAACAACAAAAGACAAAGAGTTTACTGTGAATACTGCTCGCTGTTTTGGGGCCTGCAATATGGCTCCTGTTGTGAGAATAGATGGAAAGATCTACGGATACAATACACCGGAGAAACTTCCATCTATTCTTAAAAAGTATGGTTGGAGTGAAAAATGAAAAAAATAACAACGAAAGACGATTTAAGTGAGGTGAAGAAGGAAGGTCTTAAAAAACTTTTCCCCGATGTTCCACGCGTTTCTGTAGGACTTGCAACATGCGGAATTGCCTCCGGAGCTGACGAAATATTGGAAGAATTAAAAACTTATTTTGATGGAAAAGATGTACTTCTTACTAAAACCGGATGCTTTGGAATTTGCAGCGAAGAGCCGATAGTTAATGTCAAGCTTCCGGGCAAGCCTATCGTTATGCTCAAAAAGATTAATAAAGAGAACGTGAAAGATATTGTTGACTTCATAGAAAAAGGCAAAATTCCGCGAAAAAACGTACTGTGTAAAATTGAAGAATGGGATCACATTACAACCGATAAGCCTTTTGTTTACGGGAGAGGGTTTAAAAACATTCCGCTGTGGAATGAGATTTCGTTTTTTAAGCCTCAAAAGAAACTTGTTATGCGTGATGCCGGCATTATAAACCCAGAGGATATTGAAGAATATATTGCAGTCGGCGGATATTCAGCTCTGTTTAAGACTTTAAAAGAACTGACGCCGGAACAGGTTATTGAAAAGGTGAAACAATCCGGGTTAAGGGGTCGAGGAGGCGCAGGCTTCCTCACGGGCTTGAAATGGGGCTTTGTAGAAAAAGAGAATAGCGATATAAAATATATTATCTGCAATGCCGACGAGGGTGATCCCGGCGCATATATGAATAGAAACGAGATGGAATCAGACCCGCATATGGTAATTGAGGGTATGATTATCGGTGCTTATGCTATGGGGGCAAAAGAAGGATATATCTATGTACGTGCGGAATATCCGCTTGCAATAGAACGGTTAAATAAGGCGATAGAGGATTCACATACTTACGGATTGCTCGGAGAAAACATTTTTGGCACTGATTTTTCTTTTGATATCCATCTTGCAAAGGGTGCAGGTGCATTCGTGTGCGGAGAAGAAACGGCTCTCATTGCTTCAATTGAAGGAAAGCCCGGAAGGCCGCGACTTCGTCCGCCGTTTCCTGCTCATAAGGGTCTTTGGGGTATGCCTACAAATATAAATAATGTTGAAACATGGTGTAACATTGCGCCGATTATTAAAAAAGGAGAAGAATGGTTTTCAAAAATTGGCATAGAAAAAAATACCGGAACGAAGGTTTATTCGCTTGTCGGGAAAATAAACAAAGCCGGGCTGGCGGAGGTTCCGTTAGGAACCCCGATAAGGACAATAGTATATGATATAGGAAAAGGCGGGGCGAAAGGTAAAAAAGTAAAAGCGGTTCAAACGGGAGGCCCATCCGGAGGATGTATTCCTGCGCCTCTATTTGATACCCCGATGGATTACGACCATTTAAAAGAGGTTGGCTCTATTATGGGATCAGGCGGTGTGGTTGTGATGGATGAGAATACCTGCATGGTGGATACGGCTAAATATTTCCTTGAATTTGCAATGGACGAATCATGCGGAAAGTGTACGCCGGGAAGGGAAGGCACCTATCAAATGTGGGAAATGCTCAGCAAGATTACGGAAGGTAAGGATACGGAAAAAGATTTGGAACTTCTCGAAAAAACAGCAAAAATTGTAAAACTAACCGCATTGTGCGGGCTTGGACAGACAGCTCCTAACCCTGTACTAACTACAATAAAGTATTTTAGGGACGAATATATAGAGCATATAAAATATAAAAAATGTCGTGCCGGTGTTTGTGAAAACATTGTTTATGCACCTTGTCAAAATGCATGCCCTCTTGGTCAGGATGCCCCTTCTTACATTGCCTATATTGCGCAGAGAAAATTCGACAAAGCCTTGGAAGTGATAATGAGGACAAATCCCTTTCCACGTATATTGGGAAGGGTGTGCGATCGCCTTTGTGAACTTCACTGTCGCTTAGGCGATAGCTCTGAACCCATTGCCATACGCGCTTTAAAAAGATTTGCAGCAGATAAGGTCAAGACTCCGTATATAGAAATAAAAGAACATAAAGGTAAAAAAGTAGCGGTCGTAGGCTCAGGTCCTGCAGGATTGAGCGCTGCATATTTTCTAACCTTAAAAGGATATGATACAACGATTTTTGAGTCCCTGCCTTATCCGGGTGGAATGTTGAGAATGGGTATTCCTGAATACAGGTTACCGAGAAACATACTTGATGAAGAAATCAAAAGAATGATGAATCTGGGGATAAATATAAAAACAAATGTAACTGTGGGTAAAGATACTACAATTCCTGAACTCTTTCAACAGGGATTTGAAGCGATATTTGTCGGGGTAGGTTTTCAAAAAGGAGCAAATTTGAACATCCCAGGGGAAAATGCTGAGGGAGTAACGGATGGAATTAAATTCCTGCGGGAAGTAGCAATGGGGAATAAAGTCAACTTGGGTGAAAATATATTTGTAGTTGGCGGCGGTAACGTAGCAATGGATGTTGCCAGGGATGCCGCCAGAACAGTTTGGAGACTCAAAAAAGAAGCTAAAATAACCATTGTTTATCGGCGCACACGCGATGAAATGCCGGCTATCTCCGAAGAAGTAGAAGAAGCTTTGTCCGAGGGTATTAATATTCAGTTTTTGACAGATCCAGTTAGGATTATGACAGAAAATGGAAAAATCAAAGCAATAGAGTGGGTTAAGATGAGGCTGGGAGAAATGGATAAAAGCGGCCGTCGTCGCCCTGTACCAATTAAGGGTTCGGAATTTACTACTCCCGCAGACAGTCTTATTATAGGCATTGGGCAAAATCCTGATATGTCTTTCCTTGAAAATGCAGACGAATTAAAAATTTCGGGTAATACACTTATAGTTGATCCTGATACACTGTCAACTTCTATGAAAGGAGTGTTCGCGGGCGGAGATATTGTTACAGGACCGACAACTGTGGTGAAAGCAGCAGCAGCAGGAAAGACAGCCGCCGAGTCAATAGATAGATATTTACAGGGCATCTCTCTTAAAAGGAAGTATGAAGTACATTTCCCAACGGAGAATGTTCCTATTTTGAGGTTTAGCGCTGAAGAATTGGAAGAACTTTCCTTACAGAAAAGAGTTCAACCGGCAAAGATTTCTATTTCTGCAAGAAAAGAAAGTTTTAAAGAGGTTGAAAAAACACTCACCGCAAAAAAAGCTGTAAAAGAAGCACGTCGATGTTTAAGATGCGATGTTAGGGAGGAGGAATAATGGTTGCGGTTAAAATAAACGAAAACGCTTACAATGTGCCGGAAGACACAACGATTTTGGAGGCATGCAAGTCCATTGGCATAAATATTCCTACGCTCTGTTATCTAAAAGGAATATCACAAGAGGGCGCTTGCGGAGTATGCGTTGTTGAGGTAAAAGGTGCAAGGACACTGCAACGTTCCTGTATCACAAAAGTGCAGGAAGGAATGGAAATTTTTACCGATACTCCGCTTGTTAGAGAAGCGCGTAAAACTATTGTAGAACTTACACTTGCGCATCACCCTCTTGACTGTATGACGTGCGATCGGGACGGGGATTGCATATTGCAGGATCTTGCTTACCAATTTAAAATAAAGAAAAGTGAATTCCTCGACGAAAAAGAAGTATTTGTAAAACACAGAGAAACTTCATGGGATACAAATCCCTTTATACAGTTCGACCCTCAAAAATGTATATTATGCAGGCGATGTGTCAACGCCTGCGAAAACCAGGCGATTGTCGAGGCAATCGGCATAGCAATTAGAGGGCATAAAACGAAAGTTTCCACTCCTCTTGCTTTACCCTTGGAACAGACGAATTGTCAATTTTGCGGAGAATGCGTTCAGGCATGTCCGGTTGGAGCTCTAATAGAGAAGCCAAGGATAGGAAAAGGCAAGATATACCAACTTAAAAAAACAGATACAATTTGTGCTTACTGCGGTGTGGGCTGCAATCTGTCACTATATAGAGATAAAGATAATAACATTGTTATGGCGAAAGGGGCTGATAATACATTGGTAAATGATGGCAAGACTTGTGTAAAAGGGAGGTTCGGATACGAATATGTAAATAGCCAAGAGAGGCTCACAAAACCTTTGATACGAGAAAACGGTAAGTTCAGGCAGGTTAGTTGGGAAGAGGCAATACAATATATATCTCGCAAACTTTTGGAAATCAAGGGGGAATACGGCCCTGATTCTATCGGTGTGCTGGGTTCTTCGCGCTGCACGAATGAAGATAATTATGTTATCCAAAAATTAGCGCGTGCGGTTATAGGCACAAATAACGTGGATAATTGTGCAAGACTTTGCCATTCATCCACCGTAGCGGGACTTAAAATGGCACTTGGTGCCGGTGCTGCTACAAACTCTATTGACGATATAAAAGATGCTGATGTGATGTTTATAATTGGCTCAAATATGACAGAAACGCATCCTGTTATTGCACAGATCGTGAAAAAACATCAAAAAGAAGATGGTGCTAAAATCATTGTATGCGACCCCAGAAAAATGGATATTGCTAAAATAGCAGACATATTTATACAACATAACCCCGGAACGGACGTTGAGCTGCTTAATGCTATAATGAAAGTTATTATTGATATGAATTTGATAGATGAAAAATTTATAAATGAGCATACGGCGGGGTTTGAAAAATTTAAAGAGGAACTGAAAGATTTTAGTTTGGATCGTGCATCAAAAATAACCGGTGTGGATAAAAAACTGATTGAGATGGCAGCCAAGATGTACGGAAGCGCAAAAAATGCAACCATATTTTATACTATGGGTATTACACAGCATACAACGGGAACGGATAATGTGCTAAATGTGGCAAATCTTGCACTAATAACCGGAAATTTAGGACGTGAAGGCGCAGGCATAAATCCTTTGCGGGGACAGGCAAACGTGCAGGGTGCATGTGATTTGGGTGCACTTCCAAATGTGTTCCCCGGATACCAGAGTGTAACCGATAAATCCGTTAGAGAAAAATTTGAACATGCATGGGCTGCTAAACTTCCGGAGAATATAGGTCTGCCTGTTTCTAAATTCGGAAAAGCGGCATTGAACGGTTCTTTAAAAGCCGTTTACATAATGGGAGAGAATCCTCTAATGAGCGAACCGGATATAAACAAAGTGCGAGAAGGCTTTGAGAAACTGGATTTTATCGTTGTACAAGACATTTTCCTTTCCGAAACCGCACAAATTGCGGATGTTGTTTTACCGGCAGCTGCTGCATACGAGAAAGATGGAACATTCACCAATACGGAACGTAGAGTGCAGCTTGTAAGAGCAGCGAAAGAAAAGCCAAAAGGTGCAAAATTTGATTGGGAGATTATTTCAGAGGTAGCTGCTGCTATGGGGTATCCCATGTATTATAAAAATAGTGCGAAGATAATGGAAGAAGCTGCGTCTCTTACGCCATCCTATGCCGGTATCCATCACTATCGCTTGGAAAAACAGGGTATTCAATGGCCTTGCAAAAACGATAATGACCCTGGTACGAAAATTCTTCACAGAAATGGTTATTTTAATAAACCAGACGGTAAAGGCGTTATACATACGGTTAAATTTAAACTGCCCGATGAGCTTCCGGATGAGACGTATCCGTTTGTGCTTACTACCGGAAGAATACTCTATCATTATCACACTGGTAACGAATCTCGAAGGGTGGATGTCTTGGATAAATTTGTGCCGGAAAATTATATAGAGATTTCCCAAAAAGACGCAGAAAAATTGAATATCAAAAATGGTGAGATAGTAAGAGTTTCTACGCGTCGAGGAAGTATTAAAGTGAAAACACGTATATCCGATAGACCTAAGCAAAACGTTATATTTGTGTTGTTCCATTTTCATGAAGCAGCAGCTAATATTTTAACGAATCCTGCGCTTGATCCGATTGCAAATATTCCTGAGTATAAAGTGGCAGCATGCAGGATAGAAAAAATATGAGAAGGTAAAAATTAACTAATTTAATTTTTTCACAGAGCTGCGAATCGGGAGAAAAAATATCGCTGAGGCTGCAATGAAAAGCTTAAATGTTTTATCGTACGATATTCAATATAGAGTGGTTAAATTGTTGCAAAAGTATTCGGATGAAAATGCTAAAATAGAGTGCAGAAAGGCATTGGCTATCTCTCATATATTAAACGTTTCTCCCGCTTTTGTAGGCAGTGTTGCTACAGAAAGAGGTTATAGAATATCCCAATGCGAGCTTGGGCAGTTTGGGTCAAAAAAGATAGGTAATTTTGACAAAGAAACCTATATGTTACTAAAACATTTAGTTAACAAAGAAGGAATAATCACTTGCCAAGATGCGTTTACAATTGCTGCCCAAGTTGGGTTGTTTAAAGTGAGGTCAACTATTAGAAACAGTGATATAGACGTAATTAATTGTCAGCTTGGCTGTTTTAGTTTAAAAAAGAGGGTAAGGTTAAAACTCAGATTGAATTTTAATATTGAGAGTAAAAGCAATGGAAACATACTGGATGAATCATATTTTAAGCTTTTAAGGAAAATTAAAGAGAGTAAAAATATTTGTGAAGCAGCTTCAGAACTTGGCATAGACTTTAATAAACTTTTCGATAAAATATCTACCTTAGAAAAATCTTTGGGCATTAAATGCTTAAAATCCGGTTACGATTGCTTAGAAAAGATACAACTCACTGATGAAGCTATAGTCCATCTAAAAAAATTTGAGAAGCTAAAAGAGGATATTGAGGATATCGCATTTAAACGTTTTAGAGAACTGTTCTATGGTGATAAAAATTTTTAATGTTTGGTTAATAATTTGCCATAATTAGCGCTGAGGCATTGAAAATTCCGTTCGTTAGCAATTTATAACCGTTTATACTATTTTTAGCCCTATTAGCATAGCTTCCAAATTAAGTATCATTTAATTGATTTAAATTATAGCTGGTGTAAATTAGAATCAGGGTGAAAAGGAGGTGAAAAGATATGAAAAGTGTAATTGTTAATCCTGAGAAGTGTATAGGATGTAAACAGTGTGAGATTGCTTGTGCTGTTGCTCATTCTCAGACAAAAGACCTGTTCGGTATGTTGTCTGAGAATGTCTTGTCCAAACCGCGCATACATATAGAAACCGGTGTGGATTTGCTGACCTTTCCGAATAAGTGCAGGCACTG
>WFQS01000034.1 GCA_015486915.1 Desulfobacteraceae bacterium | reverse complement strand
GTTAAGAGAGGGCTCAAAAATCATACCTGATAATTTTTTATGTTTTTTCTTTGGATTAACCCGTTTACCATTCCTTATCCATATCTCTTCGGTCTGGCATATCATTGCATCCGGATTATCATTAAAAAAATCAATCTGACAGGATATTTTCCCGGGCATCCAGAGATCATCTGAGTCGAGAAATGCGATAAATTCACCACCTGCAGCCTTTATACCGGTATTTCTCGCAGCACTGACACCTCTGTTTTCCTGTTCCAATAAAATAATTTTTTCTCTGAAGGGCTTCAGTTTTTCACCTGTATCATCTGTTGATCCATCATCAACAACAATTATTTCCAGGGGATTGTAATCCTGTGCAATCACGGATTCAACGGCTTCTGCCACAACCCATCCCCTGTTGAATGAAGGTATAATGACACTTACAAGGGAATTTTTTTGTAACAAATTATTCATTTCAACTCTCAACACAGTATTTATGCTTTCAGGTAATGCTGGAATGCTTACCTGTCATATGATCTATCCTGACCCTGATGATAACTATTTTTTCAATATTCACGTCGGGTAATGAAAAATCTTCATCTGAATACTGCCGGACAATCGCATTCAGTGCTGTTTTCTTTCTTTCCATATCACCATCATTATTGTCTAATATAAATGCTTTTCCATAACCAATGACACTATTGTACTGCATATTCCATTTACATGGTGCTTTCCCCTTTAAAACACCAACATCTGTTTCAAATTCAAAACTAACTTTTGGATTTTTCTTCAATATTTCAAGCTTCATCCCCTTTGGCCCTGTATGAAAATAAAGATTATTGTCCTGATATCCAAAACAAAGGGGAACAATATACGGCTGATCATCATCTGATAATGCCAGCCGGCATACAATGGATGACTTTATTATGGATTCAATTTCAAATTTTTCCTTTATTTCCTGTTTTTTTCTCAACATAAAAACTTCCTCATTATTTTTTTTGTTAGGATCGGAGATAAAATAAGTTGAACAGAAATAGCGCAGGATTCCGGCCCATGTACAAGGCGCATTAAAGGTTGCATACTCAACGTATTCGGCCTTTGATGCAACGAAGTAGATGGGCCGGAAGACAAGCAATCTCGTTCAACTTATAAAATTTTCGATCCTTAATTATTTTATCCGGGTTTTTGTTTTTCCAAGCCCCCATAACATCAATCCAAGGCCAACGGCACTCATTAAAACCGAAACCGATGCCACGGCTTTAATACCTCCGTAATCCCAGACAGGAACACCCATCAATGCTCCAAAAATCCGGCCTATGCCTCCTGACACATATACACCTGCCACAATAGTTGCCCTGGACTTGGGCATTATTTCAGTTGATAAAGCCATAAAACTGACATATGTATATTCAAAAAAAAGAAAAATAAAAAATAGAGCAAAAAGAGCAAAAGTAAGCCTGGTTCCGGCAAGGGGAATAAGGCCGTAGCTTAAAGTTGACAGTACAATACCCATGGGTACTGCACGCTTTAAACCTATGCGATCCGAAAAAAAAACCGTAAAAATTTCACCGCTTAATTCAGCAACACCAATGGCAATTGTGGAAAATCCAATTGCCTCGGCTGAAAGATGCATGGTTTTTTCCATCCAGACGCCGTAAACAACAAATAAATTATCATTGGCAAGGCTTGCAAAAAAAGCAAATCCAACAGCCCCGAGTGCTGCCCTGTTATGTGCAAGTAAAACCCATGATTTTGCAAGAGTGGATACTCTGCTGCCTGCAGAATCATGCACCAAAGTATCAGCAGGCATCATAAACCCAATTAACACAAAGCCTGCAACACCAAGCACACCTATTGCAAAAAAAGGGGCGTGCCAGTTAAAACGCGTCATCAGGATACCGATCAGGGGAATTCCTGCAAGTGTACATCCGGCCCAGCTTAATTCGAGGATTCCCACGATGCGGCTTCGGCGGTTAAAAGGGACATTATCTCCAATAAAAGCCTGGGCTGCAGGATCATAAATAATCTTGGCGAACCCTGCAGTAACAAGAGAAATAAAAACAACCCAGTAAAAGGATGTCACTCCGCCAACCAGCATGGCCAATGCAAGTATTGCCATTCCGGCCATAAGCATTCTGCGATAGCCTACCCTGTCTGCAAGGGGACCGGATACAATGCCAAGTATGGACGTACCCTGATTAACGGCAATTATTGCGGTGATTGCCGTCAATGGAACACCAAGTCCCCTGCTCAGAACAGGAGCAAAGGGATAAATAAACCTGCGTGCTGTATTGATGAAAAGCCGGCATATGGATAAAACAATAACCTGCCATAGAATACTACTTCCGGTTAAGCCATCTTTGGAAGACACGGGGTCATAATTTAACATGCAGCTCCTTATTTTGCATGTAAAAAGATCCTTGATTTCACATGTAAATTAATTTCAGGCCGATAATCAAAAAAAATATTTTTATCATTTTTCTTCTTTCTTCCGGTCCAAAGCCATGCTTAGTTCATACCGAGGCCTATATCATCAGCCACATCCTGCATGCCTTTTATGGCAGCCTCGATCAGATCACTCCTCTCCAGGCCCAGCATCTCAGCCCCCCTGTCAATTGTTGCACGATCCACTCCGGCGGCAAAACGCTTGTCTTTCCATTTCTTTTTTACAGATTTGGGTTTTAAATCCATGACACTTTTAGAAGGACGTACCAGCGCAGTTGTTGTCACAAGACCGGTTAATTCATCAATGGCATATAAAACCATTTCCATTTCAGATTGAGGTTTAACATCCGAACAAATACCCCATCCGTGACTTACAACTGCCCTTATATATTCTTCAGGCCAGTTTTCCTTTTCCAGTATTTCTCTTGCCTTTGTACAATGCTGGTCCGGATATTTTTCATAATCAATATCATGCACAAGTCCCACGATCCCCCATTTTTCTTCATCCTCTCCCCTCTGGCGGGCGCAATACCTCATTACACCTTCCACTGAAAGAGCGTGTTTTATAAGCCCCTGATCCTGATTGTATTTTTTCAATAAAGCAAAAGCCTCCTGTCTGTCCGGTACCCTGGAATTCATCTTCCCTCCTCTTTTTATTTTAAAATTCCTTATTATCAAATAAAAACCATGCACAACATGGTAAAGTAAATACAATACCATGTTATCATGCAGTATGTGAACTATTATAAATTTAAAAAAAGAAAAAAACCGAAAAACAAAACCGGGCAAATTTGAAAAAAATTTAAAACCGGATATTTCTTGACTTTTATACTATTTTTAACTTAAATTACCTGTTTATTTTATATATAAAAAAATATATATACTGCAGCTTTCGGACTTTTTATAAAAGCCTCTGTTGAAAAATTTATAATAACAAGGGCTGGTTTTGCGTATTTAACCCCCATTTTTGTTGTGAGGATGATCTCTGGTCAGACCAGATCTGCTTCATGGCGGTTATATGAAAAACCACCGAGTCTAAGAATGTGAGTTCAATAGCCGATCTATGGAGGAAAAATGGAGTATAAAAAAACATTAAACCTGCCTTTAACAAAATTTGCAATGAAGGCAAATCTTGCTAACCGTGAACCTGAACAGCTTAAAAAATGGGAAAATGAAAACCTCTATCAAACGATCAGAGACTTTTCCAAAGGACGTAAAACATTTATTCTTCACGATGGCCCGCCCTATGCCAATGGCCATCTCCATATCGGGCATGCAATAAACAAAATTCTAAAGGATATCATTGTCCGCTCAAAACAGATGGCAGGATTTGACAGCATCTATGTACCTGGATGGGACTGCCACGGACTTCCCATTGAACATAATGTTGATAAAAAATTCGGATCAAAGAAAAAAGATATGACACCTGTTGAAATCAGACAGGCATGCCGTGATTATGCAGCAGGATTTGTAGATATCCAGAGGAATGAGTTCAAAAGATTCGGGGTCTCGGGCGAATGGGACAATCCATACCTCACCATGAACAACTCATATGAGGCAAGAATTGCAAAGGAATGTGGTGAATTTGCTTTAAGCGGTGATATGTTTCTCGGGAAAAAGCCCATTCACTGGTGCTGCAGCTGCCATACAGCCCTTGCCGAAGCTGAAATTGAATACGCAGATGATGCTTCTCCTTCAATTTATGTTAAATTCCCTTTAAAAGATGATATTTCATCTATTATGCCCGCCCTTGCAGGAAAAAATGTATCCTTTGTCATATGGACAACAACTCCATGGACCATACCGGCCAACCTTGGTATCTGCCTTCACCCTGATTTTATTTATTCCGCAGTTGAAACCCGGGAACATGAGGTTTTAATACTTGCAAAGGAACTTGTTGAAAAGGTGATGACAGGATTTGGTATTGAAGAATTCAAAATCCTCGGTGATCTTGATCCTAAAAATCTCGAAAACATGAAATGCTCACATCCCATGTACGACAGAGACTCACTTGTTATCCTTGGAGAGCATGTCACCCTTGATGCTGGAACAGGATGTGTACACACAGCCCCTGGACATGGAGATGACGATTACCATGTGGCACTTCGGTACGGGCTGGAACCATATTCACCCCTTAATGACAAAGGATGCTTCACAAATGAGGTTGAAGATTTTAACGGGCAGTTTGTCTTTAAGGCAAACAAGGGCATAATTGAAAAACTTGATAAACTCGGCGCCCTTGTCAAACAGGAAGATATTGTCCATTCATATCCCCATTGCTGGAGGTGTAAAAAACCCGTGATATTCAGGGCCACTTCCCAGTGGTTCATATCAATGGACAAATACGGGCTTCGGGAAAAAGCACTTAAAGCCATTGACACCGTTAAATGGATTCCCCAATGGGGAAAGGCAAGAATTTACTCCATGATTGAACACAGGCCTGACTGGTGTCTTTCAAGACAGCGGTCCTGGGGTGTTCCCATTCCTGTTTTTCACTGTGAGGATTGTGGAGAGGTCTACGTAACAAGACAGTCCGTGGATAAAATTTATGACCTTTTTAATGAATACAGTTCAGATATCTGGTTTGAAAAAACCGCAGAAGAGCTGATGCCGGATGGAGCTGTATGTGCAAAATGCGGAAGCCACAGCTTCAGCAAGGACAAAAATATTCTTGATGTGTGGTTTGATTCAGGAGTGAGCCATGCAGCAGTGCTTGAAGACAGGGATTACCTTTCAAGACCTGCCGATCTTTACCTTGAGGGAAGCGACCAGCACCGCGGGTGGTTTCACAGTTCCCTTTTAACAAGTGTCGGAAGAACGGGTAAAGCCCCTTACCTTTCCGTATTAACCCATGGTTTCACCGTGGATTCACATGGCAAAAAAATGTCAAAATCCGTGGGTAATGTCATTGCACCTGAAAAAATCATCAAACAGCACGGTGCCGATATTTTGAGATTGTGGGTTGCATCGGCAGATTACAAAGAT
>WFQS01000033.1 GCA_015486915.1 Desulfobacteraceae bacterium | reverse complement strand
GGCTGTAGGTGCAGGTACATGTGCAATAGCAGCTTATAACCAGGAGTTAATGGATGATCTTATCAATGTGGACGGCAAAGATGAATTCTGCGTATATATGGCAGCAGTTGGTAAAATATAACGGCCATGAGGCCGGGCTGAACTGCGCTTCTGTGCCTCACAACGAACATAAAAAAAGCATCAGTTACTCTGCCAAAAGTGAGCTCTTTATTATAAAAACAAAAAATTCACAGCGATTATGAACTTTTTGTTACACTTCTTTTGATCCTGCAATTGGAAAATCATGCCATACGCCTGTTTTATGGGCAGGTTGAATTACGTTTACTCTCATTATATTCACTTGTTTTATGATTTTATATCTGATAAGTCCACTGAAAAATCAGATTCTGAATATTGTAAAATCAGATACACATATTTTTTTTAGTTCCATATTTTTTTAGTTCAGGCCGGAAAATAAATCCGGCTAGATAACACTTGCAATATTAAAGTTCAATTTAGGAATTGGAAAACGGGAGTTGTGTAACAGCCTGCCGATGAATCGATAACGATTAAAGGACAATCAGAGACTCATGAGCGAACTTAATGAAAAATTAATACACAAATACAAGTCTGAACTTAAAGAAAAGGAAAAAGCAATCTTAGAGCCCCTTGACTCGGTTTTAAATGAAAGTGATTTATCACCTGGAGGACGTCATTATTTAATACTGGGGAAAACTCTTAATGAACGTGAAAGAAAAGAGTATATAAATGATCTGGTAAGTGATCTCGAAGAAATAGATCAGGAAATTGTCAATGCAAAATCATTAGAGGATGTTCTTCCGCTATTAGGGGCAAAATACACAATAGAGAGGACCCTGATTTCTGAAGAACGCAGCATTCTTGCAGAAAAACGAACTTTTTTATCTGAGGGAAGAACCGAGGCCGCTGAGAAACGGACTGAATTTTCAGAAAAACGTACCGGTCTTGCCGGTGTGAGAACAGAGCTTGCCAAACGCCGTTCATTTATGTCAGAGAAAAGAACTGTAATAGCCCAGCAGCGGACACTTCTTGCCAGGGCAAGGACAGAACTTGCTTTCATTCGAACCGGAATGGCATTTATAGCGCTGGCAACAGGTTTTATCCGTTATTTCGGCATTGGCTGGTGGACATTCCTTGATGCAGGTCTATTGGCTTCCGGTGTCGTGATGGTTATTACAGGAATTTCTTATTATATTCCCACCAGAAAAAGGGAGGGAGGGCTTCTTGATATTATACATGAAAAAGAAAATGCCTTTATGAATAAAAAACCAAGGATGCTGATTATTGACGATGATCCTGCCATATGCGATCTGCTAAAAGTATTTTTCAACAACGAAAACTATGATGTAAGGATATATACAGATCCCCTTGTTGCAAAAAGACGTATCGAATCAATACAATTTGATGTTGCAATAACCGGCTTAATGATGGAGAATAAGGGAGAGCAAATTGTTAGTACTATCCGCAGACTGTCTCCTGATACTCCGATAATAATGATCAGTTTTATGTCGCCTGTGGAGGAATCCATAGAAGATATAAAGGATGAGCTATTTGATTTTTTCCAAAAGCCTCTTAATTTAGATGACTTAAAGAAAAGCGTGGAAAAGGCTGTTTCTAAAAATTTGTTAACTTAAAGGAAGTTATTCCATGATTAGATTCTGGAAAACAATTCAGCAAAGACTGACAACTGCCGGTCAAATTGAGTCTGAAACTGATATCAAAGATGATTTGCAGATGCGGTATAAATCTTTTTTAGATCTGCTTACTGAAAATGAGCATAGTCTGGATATGATGACTGAATTGGAAAATAAATATTATAATCAACAATTGATCAGTATTCCGTATCTTAAAAGTATGATTAAAAATTTATCCCGAAGAATAGGGAATATACTGTTTGATCTCCAGGCCTTATCAGGAAACAGTTACAATGATCTATTCCAGAATTTTGAGGATATAGCCAAAAAAATTCGTAGAATTACAACGGGCAGTGATGATCCGATCTACACACCTGTTATTATCCCCATGGATAAAATAACAACAAAATATATTGATAAAGTCGGCAGCAAAATGGCCAATCTCGGAGAATTGAAAAACAAATGCAACCTTAATATTCCCGATGGTTTTGGGCTTACTGTCTGTGCATATACCCATTTTTCCGAATTTAACAGCCTGCCTGAAAAAATTTTTAATATTCTGCATAAAACCGATGTGAGCAAGAGCCATGAACTTTTTTCGGCAGAAGCAAAAATAAAAGCATTAATTCAAAATGCACAGGTTCCCTCTGAGATAGCAGAAATTATTCGTAAGCAAAGCGAAAAAATTAAAAATAAACATAGCAAACCAATTTACTGGGCTGTGCGCAGCAGCGCAATAGGAGAAGACCTTGAAGATTCATTTGCCGGGCAGTTTTCCTCTATTCTGAATGTTCCGACAGCGCAGCTTATTGATCAATACAAAGCAGTTGCCGCAAGTAAATATAATACCCGAAGCATCCTTTATCAGAGGATGAAAAATATCCACTCAGACGATGTCAATATGAGTGTGGGGTTTCTTGAAATGGTGGATGCGAGGTGTTCCGGGGTTTTGTACACCACCGATCCAGTGCATCCTGATAACCAGGAGATGGTTATCTCCGCAATATGGGGGCTTGGCCAGCTTCTTGTGGAAGGAGATATTTCTGCAGATACCTATATCCTTGCACGCAACCCTGATTTTTCTCTGCTGAGGCAGGAAATAGTTCCAAAAAAAATTTTTCTGAAACTCGCAGATAACGGGGGCACTAAGCATGATATTGTTCCAAAAGGACAGAAAAACAGCCCCTGCCTTAACAGAGACAAACTGCGCAAGCTCGGTCAGGCTGCAATGGTTATTGAAAAACATTTTAAATGTGCACAGGATATAGAGTGGTGCTTTGATGAAAATGATAATCTGATAATTGTTCAGGCAAGACCTCTGCATCTCAATACCGTGCAGAAGATTCCCACAAAAAAAGTCAACGCTTCTGTAATTTCTGATAAAGCTCAACCTGTTGCTGCAGGTACAGGCGCAGGGAAAGTCTTTAAGGCAGGGGACATCCATGATCTTTTCGGTTTCCCAAGGGGAGGTGTGCTGGTGCTTAAAAATTCTTCTCCCCAGTACACCGGAGTCTTTCAAAAGGCAAGTGCTGTTGTTGTGGAAAAGGGAAACCTTACAGATCACATGTCGTCGGTTGTAAGAGAATTCCATGTTCCTTGTGTGGTACGGGTTCCTGACATATTTTCAATTTTGAAAAATAACGATGAAATAACTGTTGATGCCACAAATGGTATTATCTATCAGGGGATCATAAAAGCAATTCTGAATGATAATTCTGAATCAACGGATTTCATTGCTGTTAATGTTGAAGGTACGGAATCATATCAGATGCTGGAAAGGCTTGCCGAACTTATTTTTCCTCTTAATCTGACGGATCCCCGTGGTGAAAATTTTACAGAAGGCTCATGTAAGAGCTGGCACGATATCATAAGATTCTGTCATGAGACAGCATTGAATGAAATGTTTTCCTTAAAAGACAAAAACAGTTTCGGAAAAATGCAGAATATATATCAGGTGGATACTAAACTTTCTTTGAGTCTGTATCTTTTGGATTTATTTGAGAACAATGTGATTACACCCGATGAAAAACTTATTAAGGCGGAATCAATTATATGCAAACCCTTTCAGGCTTTATGGCGTGGAATGAATGCTTCTGATGTTTCCCGGGATGGATATGAAAAAATGCCCGGTGCCATGGGAGTTATCACGGCAAAAATGCGTACGCCTGCTCTGGAAAGCGCAAATTCTGACACCAAAAGTTTTGCAGTTGTTACTAAAGAGTACCTTAACCTCAGCCTCAGTATGGGCTATCATTATGTTGCTTTAGACTCATATATGTCAAAGGACCCCTATCTTAATCATATTACGATTTCCTTTAAAGGCGGGGCAGCAGATGCTCGTAAGCGCAACTTAAGGGTTTTACTGATATCCGGAATTTTAAAGAAAGCAGGATTTAAGGTTAATATAAACAAAGATTTTTTAAAAGCCAGGCTAAAGGCAGAAGATGCCGATATCATTGAACGTAACCTGTTTCTTGCAGGAAAAATGTTTGGCATGACAAGGTTGCTTGACCTGTCCCTTAAAGATGAAACTTCAGTGGAATTTTATCTTAAAAAATTTTATGAGCATACGGATTTGGATTCATTTAAATGAAAATCTTATTTTAAAACTTTTTTACAGAAGTTTCACATAACTGCCATGAGGCCGAGCTGAACTGCGTTACTATGCCTCTCAACGAACATATAAAGAGTATTTGTTCCTTTGTCAGAAGTGAGCTCTTTCATATAAAAAAAGGATTAATGCTCTAATTTTTTAATTCTTTAACAATCATACCAAGCTGAATTTAATGCATAAAATTCATTAAAACCATTGAGCAAAAAGGTTACACAAGCGCTACAATAATAAAATATCAGTGAAACTGTAAAATCCTGAAAATTGCATTTGATTTTATCATGAGTTCCTTGACAAAATAACCATAAACTTATAATTCTTTATTGATCTTATTTTGATCCTATTTTTTTTATATGAAACCCCTGTAAAGATTTTTTAAAATGAGAGTTTCCATATTTGTCAGAATCTTTGATTCTTTGAGGCTGTCTGAGAGTCTTCAGATCCGCCTCATGGCGGTTTTGTCAAAATTTGTCAGAATCTTTCAGTCTTTAAGGCAAATCCGGACCAATCCGAATCTGCCCCATGGCAATTATATCATTTTTCTCTGTGGAGAATATAGATGAAAACAATTACTGTGAGAGTTACAGTTTTTTTCATAGGTATCCTTTTATTTATAGGACTTCTTGCAGGTGTCTATTATGAAACCATGAAATCATTAACAACCAAAATGGTGATAATTCAGAATTTTGACAGCCTGTTAAATGACAGCCTTGAAATGCGACGTTATGAAAAAAATTACACCTATTACCACTACCCTTCAAGCCTGGACAGCTGCATGGGTTTTCTTTCAAATGTTGAATCTGCTGAAAAAGAGTTAAGCTCTGACATAAAAAGGGTGGGCGGGGAAAAAGAATACAATGATTTTAAATCACATCTTGCCAACTACAGGCGTTATCTTGAAAAATTTTCCATTGGAGCAACTCCCATGGGTAAAGAAGTGCTTGTGGGTAAAATAAGAGTTGAGGGCAAGGCCATTGTTGATTTTGCCCAGGATCTTAAAAAAAAGAAATGGCTCCGCATTAAAAGCATTCTAAACCGCACCATGTTCATACCGGCAGCGTTCCTGATAAGCTTTTTCATTCTCGTTGGCATTGTTCTTCACCTTCTCACCCAGGGAATTTTAAAACCTTTATCACTTGTCAGAAAAGCAACCGATGAAGTTGCAAACGGAACATTTAAACCCATTGTTTTTCCCGAGAGCAGAAGAGATGAAATTACCCTGTTGATAAAAGCCTTTAATAAAATGGCAGAGGAACTTCACTCACGCCAGGAGCAGTTACTCCAGTCAAGAAAACTTGCATCCATTGGAACCTTTGCCGCAGGCATAGCCCATGAGCTTAACAATCCCTTAAATAATATTTCTTTAACAACAGAATCCCTTGAACTTGGGATGGATGCCATGGATGAAGAAGAAAAATCAACTATGCTTCATGATATAATAAGCGAGGCTGAAAGGGCAAGTGTTGTTGTCAAGGGACTTTTGGAATTTTCAAGGACTGAACAGGCGGAAGTTGTTGAACTGAGTATAAAAGAGCTCATGGACAGGACATTAAGACTCGTGAAAAACCAGGTGATGCTCAGCGGGGTTGAACTTGAGAAAGATATTGAAAAAGACCTTCCGGCTATTAAAGGAAAACCCCATGATCTTGTCCAGGCCTTTTTAAATATTGTGGTGAATGCAGTGCAGGCCATGGATGAATCAGGGACGTTGACAATAAAAACACTGCCGGGACCTGAAGGGTATAATGAAATAAATATTACGGATACCGGCGCCGGTATAAAACCTGCGGATTTAAGTCATATTTTTGATCCCTTTTATACGACAAAGGTTGTTGGAGAAGGAACAGGACTCGGGCTTTCCCTTGTTTACGGGATCATAAGGTCACATGGAGGATATATCGAAGTAAACAGTAAACTTGGCAAAGGCACTACCTTCGCGATTTTTCTTCCCACCGCAGACAAAATGAACCAGGATAAAGCAGACCAGGATAACCAGAATGAAGCTAAGACTTGCCATTGTTGATGACGAAAAAATAGTCTGTAAAAATCTTGGGAAGAACCTTCAAAAAAACGGTTTTATTGTTGAAACCTTTCAAACCGGTGCCTCTTTTCTCAAAAGAATGGAAAAAAATCCCTTTGACCTGATTTTTCTTGATATACTTCTTCCCGATATGAATGGGATGAGTGTCCTTTCAGAAATTAAAACCAAAAACTATAATTCAGAAATCATTATAATGACGGGATTCAGCGCCATAGGTTCTGCTGTTGAAGCTGTTAAAAGAGGCGCCTTTCACTATATTGCAAAACCCTTTAGGCTTGAAGAAATAATCTCCCTTGCAAACAGTGTCCAGGAAAAAATTTATAAAAGAAAAAATCCTTTATCGGGCAATAACCTTGGGGATGACCTCTTAGACAAGGAATTTATCGGGGCAAGCAGGGCGATGCAGGAGATCTTTGTGATGATTAAAAAGGTGGCTCCCATTGACTGCAATGTACTGCTCCAGGGGGAAACCGGCACTGGAAAAGAACTTGTGGCAAAATCGATTCACAGGCTGAGCAAAAGAAAAAATAAACCCTTTGTTTCCTTTAACTGCGGGGGGTTTACAGATGAATTGATCTGCAATGAACTTTTTGGCCACGAAAAAGGTGCTTATACAGGAGCATCATTGAAAAAAATCGGGCTGCTGGAATCTGCGGCAAAGGGTACTGTTTTCCTAGATGAAATAGGAGAAATGCCTTTATCCATGCAGGTGAAATTTTTACGGGTTCTTCAGGAAAAACGAATTTTAAGGGTTGGGGGAACAGAACCCGTTGACCTTGACATAAGGATAATTGCCGCCACAAACAAAGATCTGAAATATGCATGTGTTAACGGGAACTTCAGGGAGGATCTTTTTTTCAGGCTGAATGTTGTTTCATTCAGCCTGCCCACCCTTTGCAGCAGAAAAGAAGATATTCCGGTACTGGTCAATTTTTTCATTGATAAATACAATAATGCCTTTGGTAAAAATATAAAAAATATATCTTCGGAATGTTTTGACATCCTTGTAAAATATAATTTTCCCGGAAATGTAAGGGAGCTTGAAAACATCATACAGCGAGCTGTTGTGCTTGCAGACAAAGATATTATTGACATCGATGATTTCCCTCCTGATCTCCAGAAACTTGAATTTGACACCCTTGTTGGGGGCGGTATTTTCACAATGGAGGAAATGGAAAAAAACCATATTGAGAAAATACTCAAAATCACCAAAAACAATAAAGGCCTTGCCAGTAAAATCTTAAATATTCCCCGAACAACCCTGTGGCGCAAAATGAAAAAGTTCGAAATAAGTTAAGGATCGAAAATTTTATAAGTTGAACGAGATTGCTTGTCTTCTTTTCCCATCTACTTCGTTGCATCAAAGGCCGAATACGTTGAGTATGCAACCTTTAATGCGCCTTGTACATGGGCCGGAATTCTGCGCTATTTCTGTTCAACTTATTTCATCTCCGATCCTAACCGGGTGGAATAATATAATGGGGCCCTGCAATGAGCAGTGTATTTGGCAGGGTCTTCTGGACAAGTTCAACAGTACTTCCCCATATAAGATCCTTTACAAATTCCTTGTCATAGGCTCCAAGTATACAAAGGGCATCATGGGGGATATTATAGAGATTGTGCTTAAATTTTCCCTTTGAAAAAAAATACCATTTTCTGACATTTTTCTTAATCTCCCCGTCAAGGCCACTTTTGGCAAGGACATCTTCAAAATAATCCTTTGGTGTTTTCTCCGCCTGGGTAAAAATATAAAGGGGAAATCCGGTTGCTCTTTTCAAAGACAGGGCAAGTTTAAGCTCTTTAACATCAATACCGGAACCCCCGAAAAAAACAACAAGGCTTTTCCATTCCTTAAACTGGGGAACAGGCATTAGAACGGGAAATGTTGCGGTATTAATTATCCTTCTTACCTTGGGACCGATATGACCGGGACTGATCTTGGCTGAAAGACTTGCAATAATCCTCGGGCAGCACATGAAATCAAAATGGACAGGAATGTCAGGCAGGGTGGAAGCAGTGAAATTCTTGGGTTTAATGAATTTTGGGAACACACCCGCCTTTTCAGCAAGATCTTCTGCGTGTTGTTTAGCAGTGGCAGGCTCTGTCAGATAAGTTTTATCAAGATCCACCTGAACAGCATCGTTATCAAAATACATGAGAAATTTTGGATATTCAGGTATATAGATCACAATGGATACACCGGTGAGTTTACAGAAATACAGGGACTGCATAAGCACTTCTCTTCCCTTTGGTGTATTCCTGAATACATGTAAAAGTGTTTTTATCATAAATCCTCCTATACGATATGAAACGTCTGGGCCTTAAGTTCATCTCTGTATTTATCAAGTAAAGTTGCCTTGGATACCATACCGATAAATCTGGCGTGGGAGAGCACGGGCATACTAAAATAATTTTTTAAATCCATTTTATGGAGCACATCGGAAAGCTCATCGTCATAAAAAACCACTTCAGGATCTGAATCCATGATCTCTTCAACAACCACGGTATCATACAAAAAAGTATTAAAGATATACGGCCTTATTTTATTAAGGTTAATTATACCAAGAAACCTGCCTGTTTGCTGGTCTTCCACAGGGAAGAAATTTCTTGCGGATTTTTTTACAATTTCAACAAAATCCTTTAGCAGCATATCAGGTGGCACTGCAATACAGTCCGTTTCAATCACCTCTCTTATGCTTATATCGGAAAGAACCCTTTGATCTGTACCCGGGCGAAGCAGTGAACCATTGTCAATAAGATCCTTAAGATAAAAGGAAGTGGGTTCAAAATAATGGGTAATGGCAGTGGAAAGCGCCGAGACAATGATAAGAGATACCATTACATCATAGCTTCCCGTAATTTCAACAATGAGAAAAAGCCCTGTAAGGGGTGCCTGGAGGAGTCCGCTCATCATCCCTGCCATGCCCAGCAGGGCAAAAAGTCCCTCGCCTGACCACATGACAGTGGGGAAGGCAAATAAAAGCAGGCGCTGAAATGCGATGCCTGCAAAGCTTCCAATAACAAGGCATGGTGCAAAAATACCGCCCGAACCTCCCCAGCCAAGGGTTAAAGAGGTTGTAATGATCTTTGTAAGGCATGCAACGGCGGCAATTCCCATGCCGGCCGTGTACATACCATGGATCATGGCATGGATTGTATGGTAGCCTTCACCAAGGGCATCGGGAACAGCAAAACCTATCAGTCCCACAATGGCTCCTCCAATTGCAGCCCGCAACCAGAAAGGCACCGGAACTTTTACCGATATATGGTGCATTTTCCTGAGCATCCGTGTAAGCATCACAGAAGCTAAAGCAGCAATTAGTGCAAGGCCGAAGCATGCTGCCATGTCATAGGAGGTGATGTGAAAAGCACTGCTTTCAAAGGCAATACGATTGCCCTCGAGAAAACGGCATGTTTCAGCACCTGCAACGGAGGCTGCTGCAATGGGAATAATATGAATCATTGACCATTCACCAAGGATAATTTCCATGGAAAAGATCATACCGGTTAAAGGTGCATTGAATATAGCTGATATAGCCCCTGCACATCCGCAGCCCACAAGGGTGATTCTCTGTCTTTCATTAAGGTTGAAAAATCGGGCAATATTGGAGCCTATGGCAGCGCCGCTCATGACAACCGGAGCTTCAGGGCCTGCAGACCCACCGCTTCCTATGGTCAGACAGCTTGAAATCAATCTCGAAAAACAGGATCTTAAACGCATCAGTCCGCCGACTTTGGAGACACTGTATATCACCTCGGTAACTCCATGGCCTGCGCCCTCGTTCATTATTTTTTCAAGAAAAAGAGAGGAGAGCATGAGCCCCAGCGCCGGAATGAGAAATGCCCACCATAACTGCCTGAAAGGAGCAAACGAATCGAGCATGGCAGATAACGACCATGTAAGGCCCACTGAAGCAAATCCGCTTAACACACCTACAACAATACCGATTTGAATCAGAAGCAGCCTGTCATCCGATCGATAAAAATCAAATTTACCAGGATAACGCCAGAACTTAAACCATTTCATAAATTATTGTCACAGCCCCCTTTATTCCATACCGCGTTCCATAGTTTCAATTCTATCAAGAAAAATTTCAAAGTCAGGACCGGATTCAAGAAAATTGATAAAGGAATTGTCCCTTAAGCAGAAAGAAAGTTTTGAAAGCAGATTTAAATGAACTTCAATGGAAGGGGTTAAAATAAGAAAAAAAACAAACACAGGCTTTCCGTCAATGGAATCAAAATCAATAGGTTTATCGGGAAAGCATGTTGTAATCATTGGATGAGAAAGCCCTTGTTTCAATGGAGACCTCGGATGTGGAATAGCAACACCTTTACCTATCCCCGTTGAGGAAAGTTTCTCCCTTTTTATAATCTGCTCATAAATTTCGGATTTTAAATTATTTGGAATGCCGGAGAGACGGTGTACTGAAGATCGTATGACATCATCCTTGTTTCTGCCTTCGATATTTTTAAACAATCCGCCTTCTTTGACTGCTGACAGAAGTGGACATGAAACAAAACAATTTTCTTCTTTTTCCTCAGGGCCTGCAGTCCTGAATGAACTCCGCTGCTGCGCAGCCCATTTATTTAACTCAGCCTCATTAAATATACCAAAATTTCCGCTTTTTGAAACAGGAATTTTACCCTGTTTTATCCAACGTTTAAATGTCTCTGTATGGATGTTAAGCCGTTTTGCAATTTCTGACAGGGCAAGTTTTGTCATATTGAATCCCCGTGGATATTTCCTGTTTTTTTCACTTTTCTCAAAAAAAACTCCGCTTCCGCTTTATGGCATATTATTGATTTAAAATTAAATGTTCATTTCTTTTAAAAGATTCTACCATATTATGCAACCCTAATAGTTATTTTTTATGAAACGCCTGCAAAATTTCAAATTGAAACCATAACAAAAAGATTATTTGTCAGATTTCCCTGATATACCGGATATTACAGAGAATTAAATGATTGTAAAACCACTATGTTTCAATATGAAAAATACTTAGGATTTCCAACAATATACGTATTTATAACTATTTGATATAAAAGGATTTATAAACAACGGCACTAATATTGCTTATAATAAAATTCGATAAAAAAAGAAACTGGAGATTGTTATGGAAAAAATACTGATTGGAATAGACACAGAAAATATTGACCTGCATCCCTGTTTTCACGCGATAAATCTTGCCGAGCGCATGAAAAGGGCCAGGGTATATTTTCTTCTTATTTCTAACACATCAAAAAAAAAATCAAACTATGAAAACGGGAAAACATCTGATACAAACATGGAAAAAGCATTGGATATTTCCGCAAAAACAAAAAAGGATTTAGAAACCCTGATAGAGGACGGTAGGTCCAGGGGGATTAATGTGGGATATTATACTGCAAATGGGGATTTTAAAAACGAAATTATCAATTTTATAAAAAGCCGCAGAATTGATCTTCTCGTCATAGGAGCTTCCCTGAAAAAAAACAATAAAGATAAGGAGGCCGAATTTACAGAGTGTATTAAAAAAATTCAACACAGAGTTGACTGCCGTATTGAAGTTGTCCATGGGAAATCTGAACAATATTAATAAAACTATCTCATAGGACTTTTTATCTGAAGTAATGAATCATTTAAGGAGAAAAAAAGAATGTGGAACATGTACTTGCCCATAGCGGGACACAGCGTTAATATTTTGCTAATCTTCGGTCTTGGAGGGCTTGTGGGGCTTCTTTCAGGTATTTTTGGAGTTGGAGGAGGATTTCTAATGACCCCCCTTCTTATCATGTTTGGTATTCCGCCAACGGTTGCTGCTGCGTCGGATTCAAACCAGATTGTAGGGGCATCCACGTCAGGGACCTTTGCCCATTACAGGCTTGGCAATGTTGATTTTAAAATGGGTTTTCTGCTTTTAATAGGCGGTGTTGCAGGTGGTACCCTCGGGGTTGAGGTGATCAGGATATTGAGGGCCACGGGAAATGCTGATTTTCTCATAAAAGTTACATATGTGTTAATGCTCGGGTTTGTGGGATTTTATATGTTTCTCGAAAGCCTTCAGGGACTTAAAAAAACAAAAACTGCCGTTGTTGTGGAAGAAAAGCCAATAAAAGAATCAACATATGCAAAACTCATTGGCATGCTGCCATGGCAGATATATTTTGATAAATCAAGGGTGAAACTGTCAATTCTAATGCCCCTTGTACTTGGTGTGTTTGTCGGTATTCTTGCCGCCATCATGGGAGTTGGAGGAGGATTTATAATGGTTCCTGTCATGGTATATCTCTTAAGAATGCCCATGCATGTTGTTGTGGGTACCAGCCTTTTCCAGATACTTTTTACCTGTGTTAACGTGACAATAATGCAGGCTCACAGTAATCATACAGTTGATTTTGTCCTTGCCCTGATTCTTTTGATCGGTTCATCCCTTGGTGCCCAGTTCGGAACAAGAATAAGTAAAAAACTCAACGGAGACCAGCTGAAAATCATCCTTGCCTCCCTTGTACTCATCGTGATGGTTAAAATGCTTTTAGGACTTCTGCTTGAACCTGCTGTAATGCTTTCATTTGTGGGAGGACATTAAAATGATGAAAAAAATACTGATCAGCTTAACATTGTTTCTATCGGGATTATTTCTTATCACCGGAGCAGTTTACAGTGCAGAGAACATCACTTTTCATGTATCTCCTGAACTTGTTAAAATAGGAATCCAGTTTAACGGCACAACCCTTCATGTTTCAGGAACAATCCCGGCCGACTGCGAGGCTGTTGTGAGAATTATGGGCCACCGCCGGGATTTAAGCCTCAAGAAAAAGGGTAAAGCCATGGGTCTTTTATGGATGAACCTTGGTAAAATAGAGATTAAAGGCGTGCCCGATATCATGCTTATCTATCCATCAAAAGTCCTTGGTCAATTATCAAAAAATGATAAGGACACATGGAAAAAACTTGGAATAGGGTTTGAATCTCTGGAAGAGACTGCTGATGTCCTTCCTGAAAGTGAAAACAAGTCTAAAATTTTTGAAGAATTTATAAGACTTGAGGCATCCATTGATTTATACGAATCAATTCCTGGTGCTTTGACATATGGAGATGTTTCAGGCTCTGTAAAAAGTTTTAAGACTGAGGTAAAACTTCCGTCAAACGTACCGCATGATGGTTTTAATGCTGAAGTTTATGCTGTTAAAGATGGAAAAATTGTAGCAAAGGATGCAAAAGCAATTAAGGTAAAACAGGTCGGGATTCCGGCAAAAATTTCTTCCCTTGCCTTTAACCACGGAACCCTTTATGGTGTAATCGCAGTTTTAATTGCAATTCTTGCGGGAATTATAGTTGGTGTGGTTTTCAAGGAAAGCGGTGGAGCGCATTAATTCTCAAAAAATTCTATTTTGCAGGCAGGAATTTAAAAATGGACAGCTCAAACAAAATCAAAAATATTGGACAGCGGATTATTGAGAAAATTCCATTTTTTTCAACCTGGCTGCAGAGAGGCAATGACAAGATATCATTTACCACTGTTTTTGCCAGATTTCAGGATATCCTGGAATTGAACAACCAGATTCTTGACCTCATGGCAACCATAAGTAACAAGCTTGGCGGAGATTATATTTTTGACCGCAATTACATTGAGTCCTCGTCCCATCTCATGGCCGATCTCATTGCAAAACTGATTTCCAATTTTAATATTTTAACCCATGGAAAATACCGGCAGCTCAACGATGTTTTCAGACGAATAAACAGGGAAATTGAAAAAGAACTCTCGGGTAAACTTGTTATTCCTGAAACCGATTATGTAATTCCATACAGATCTTTGACAAGGGATTTTAATGAAGTTGCAGGAGGCAAAAACAGTAATATTGCTGAATTAAAAAATCAGCTTGGCCTTACCGTTCCACATGGTTTTGCCATTACCACAAGAGCGTTTAAATCCTTTCTCGAGTATAATAATTTAACGGAAAAGGTAAATATAATCCTCCATGCCTGGAGGGGAGGAGATAAAACAATAGAAAAAGCCTCTTTTGAAATCAGAGAGCTCATAGACAAAGGGAAAATTCCTCCGGATGTTCAAAAGGCCTTTAACTGGGGGCTTGATAACTTAAAAACATATTCAGATGATAAAAAAATAGGGCTTGCAGTACGCAGCAGTGCACTTGGAGAAGACAGCGAACACAGTTTTGCAGGTCAGTATGACAGTTTTTTAAACACTTTCCCCGAAGATCTCGGCAAAAATTATAAAGCTGTTCTTGCAAGTACCTATTCTGCATCTGCCATGGAATACAGGCTCCAGAAAAATTTCAGCGAGCAGGAAGTTGCAATGCCCGTTGCCTGCCAGATGCTGATCAACGCCGTGGCAAGTGGCGTCATATACACACTTGACCCGGTAAGCCCCGAGCGTAAAGTGCTTTTAATTACAGGCACATGGGGACTTGGAGCTCCCCTTGTTTCAGGCAGGATTTACGGTGATTCTTTTGTTGTCTTAAGAAGATCAGGTCATAAAATTCTTGAGCTTGAAATCGTAAGAAAAAAGGAAAACCTTGTCCCCTCTGATAACGGAGGCTGCGTGTTTCAGAAAGTGCCAGATGAAAAGCAGACAAAGGCAACTCTTTCGGAAACCCAGGTGAAATTTCTTGCAGAAACAGCCCTTGCCATTGAAAGATATTTTAAAAAACCCCAGGATATTGAGTGGTGCTTAGACCGAAATAATCAGTTTTATATTCTCCAGGCGCGGCAGTTAAACATTGCCTCCAGGGTATCATCCGTTGTTAATGACATCTCTGCCGTTGTTAATAAATATCCTGTTATTTTTTCTAAAAAGGGCGCCATTGTGCAAAAAGGCATAGCCCTTGGAAAAGTGTTTGTGGTAAATGATGAAGAAGATTTTGAAAAATTTCCCAGTGAAGGCGCGATCCTTGTTACCCACCAGTTTTCTCCCATTCTTGCAAGGGTTGTAAAACAGGCCCATGGAATTTTAACTGATATCGGTTCTCCAACCGGCCACATGGCATCCATTGCAAGGGAGTTTTCCGTACCTTCCATTGTCAATACAAAGATTGCAACAAAACTTTTGACAAATGGAGAGGAAATCACAATTGATGCAGAAGAAAATGTAATTTACAGGGGCAGAATTGAAGAATTAAGCCTTTATGAATTCAGCCAGGATAATGTTGGTGAATACTATGAATACAGGCTGTTAAGGCGTATTCTAAAAAGGATAACTCCACTTAATCTCGTGGACCCAAAGGCAAATAATTTCAATCCGAGAGGCTGTGAAACATTTCATGATATTACAAGATTTATCCATGAAAAAGCAGTAAAAGCCTTGAGAGAAGTCAATTTTTACAGCCAGCGCAAGTCCGATGTCCCTGCAAGGGAATTGGAATCAAAAATCCCCCTTGATCTGATGATGATCGATATTGGAGGAGGATTTAAGGAAAACGCCGGCACAAAGAAAGTTATGGAGGATGAAATTTCGTGCCTGCCCATGATTGAATTTTTAAAAGGGATTGATGCACCCGGTGCCTGGGACAATGAACCCATGTCTGTTGATTTTGGCAGTTTCATGTCCAGCATGACAAGAACTTTTTCAACCGGGGCTTCCTCTCCAAGGGCCATTGGCCAGAACCTTGCTGTAATGTCAAAGGAATACGTTAATATCAGCTTAAGGCTTGGTTATCATTTCAGTATGATTGTTGCCTATATCAGTGAAGAAATTAACAATAATTACGCTTATTTTCGATTTAACGGAGGAGTAACTGATCCTGTCCGCAGGGGCAGGAGGGCAAAGTTTATAGGAAGAACCCTTGAAAAACAGGGATTTTATGTTGATGTCAGAAAAGATCTGATGGTGGCGAGAATAAAAAAGATCTCAAAGGAATCTTTAAAGGAAAAACTCTATCTCATTGGAAAAATGGTTTCATTCACACGACAGCTTGATGTAAAAATGGTTGATGATGATCAAATCGACCTGTTTATAAAAAAATTTGAAGAATTGGAATTAAAAAACACTGTACAGGCTTAGGAGGAACATATGGATAAACAGAACAAAACAACTATTTTGGTTCTTGACGATGAACAGATTGTCTTAAAAAGGCTGCAACCGGCCCTTGAACGATCAGGCTATGAAGTGGAAACTTTTTTCAGGAGTGCTGATGCCTTTGACAGGGTTGATGGAAAAGCCTTTGATATAGTTATCACAGATCTTAAAATGGAAGGATCTGACGGTATGGCTTTTTTAACCCATGTTAAAAAAAGAGCCCCGAAAACAGAAGTGATTGTTATAACAGGATTTGCCACGATGGATACGGCAAAGGAATCATTTAAAAAAGGGGTTTTTGATTTTCTTGCAAAACCATTTAAATTAGGCGAGCTTCTCGAAGCTGTGAAAAAAGCGGAAGCAAGGATAAAAGCTGACAAAGACGTATAAAAAGAATTGAATTAAACCATTGAACTATAATGAAACTTCGGGGTGATACCGTGGTTTTTTAAGCCGTACCCGGCTTTACAGGATGAGGAGGATTAAATATTATGATAAAGGGATTGATCTATTTAAATGCAGATCTTGCTTCAAGTATTGCTCTAAGATACGTTTGCCAGCTTGCCGGCATGAAAGAAATGGTTATTGATTCCATGCATGTTGAGGAAACAGCCCAGGATGCGCATACCCCGGGAACCGGATGGGTGAGGAAAACATGGGAAAAAGGAGTCAGGGAAAACGCGGGACAAAAGATACTTCAGCTTGTTAATGCGGAAAAAAAATCATGTATAAATCTTTCTGATCCCACAATTATTGTGGGAGATCGTGACGCAGAAATAAGAAGTGCCATAGGGTTGAGCGCCTATGACTTTTTAGTTGAAGGGCTGCTTCAGTCGTTTTCTTCCCATAATTTTAAAGAAAAAATTTTTTCAAAACTGTATCACAGTATTTCATGCCCGGTTCTCCTTGTGAAAAATCTCGTTGAAATAAATAAAGTGGCAATCGTAGTTGATAAAAAAGAAAATGTCGATTTTCTTGAACAACCCCTTCAAAAAATAATTAAAGATACAGATCTTAAATGTGATCTTGTTAAATGTGAATTAAACACTGCTTCCGCAGGTGTAGAAATTAATCAAACTGCAGATGGACAGGATGATGATATTGATTACGCAAAATCATTTATTGAAAAACAAACACAGATAAATATCAATAAAAATATTAAAATAAAGGGAAAACCATTAGATATTGCAGAGTCCCTGCGTGATTACGGACTTGTTATCGTTGCTATGGATAAAGCAATATCGAAAAAAGATCCTGTCCTGGAAATGATGAGTAAAATAACATCTGCCCTGCTTATCTGCTGGGTATAACAGCCATGAGCAGACAAAAGCTTTTATGATTTATTAATTTAAAGTTTTAGAATTTAAGGAGGACAGGATGAAAATCCTTATAGCTGTTGACCAGGGTCTATACAGTGATCATGCGGTTATCGAAGGCGCGCGGATTGCAAAAAATACATGGGCAAACGTAACAATCCTCGGTGTAAAATCTTCTTTACAGGAGGCAGACAAGGCTGATGAAACAGATGCTTTAATAAAATATTCCAAGGATTACAGACAACAATTCTTAAAATTTTTTAAAAAAGATTTCTGTCCATATCCGGAACATGCTGATGGTTATGAACTTATTGAAAAAAAACCGGGCGTTTTTGTGGATTCACCTGTTCTTAAAAATGCACAGAAGGAACTGAAAACCGTTGTGAGAACCGGAAATCCTGTTAAAGAGATCTTTACCGAGGCGAATGAGGGTGATTATGATCTCATTATCATAGGGTGCAGCGGAACCAACGAATGCGTGTGGGAAAATGACCCGCTGATTCCACAGAGAATAGTCAATGATGCATCCTGTTCAGTGCTTGTTGCAAAAGATATTACAAACGTAAAAAAAATAATATGCTGTCTTGACCATAATCAGGTGAGCCAGGAATCCATTGAGATGATAAACCAGCTTGTGACTTTTCACGATGCAGAACTTGAAATCGTGGGAATAGCAGAAGGAGACAGCCTTAAAGACAAGGTTGAAAATAAAATAAAATCCATTTTAAAATACTATACTGCAAAACATATAGCCACACCGGAAATAGAGGTGGTTTCAGCTTCTGCCTTTGAATCTTTTATTTCCGCAAGGCAGGAAACTGCCATGCTGGCTTTATGGATGGAAAAAAAATCATTTCTTGCAAAAATATTTTCAAAAACACAGGTTACAAAATTAATTAAAGAAAGTCATTCTTCAGTTATGATTCTAAGATAATGGACATCAGGCAGTTTATATGAAACTCTTTTAAAGTACCTTAATCTGCCCACCGGAATATTTTCAATGGATCATGCCATTGTTAAGGATCGAAAATTTTATAAGTTGAACGAGATTGCTTGTCTTCTATCCCATCTACTTCGTTGCATCAAAGGCCGAATACGTTGAGTATGCAACCTTTAATGCGCCTTGTACATGGGCCGGAATCCTGCGCTATTTCTGTTCAACTTATTTCATCTCCGATCCTTAATCTGTTTGTTCGTAAAACCTGTTAAAATAAAATTCAACTGAATTTTCATTCTCAAGTGACAAATCAAGTAATCTTGTCATCCCAAACATTTTTCCTGTAACAAACAGGGTTTTTTCTATTATATCAGCATCTTCAGCCTTGATTCTCGCCTTTAGAAAATCATCTTTTATATTAACCTTAAATCCGGCTTTTTTCAGTATTTTTGATATAAGTAAAATTCTTAAACCCCTTTTATGTGCATCTGCTGCACCGCCTTTAAAGGAAATGGTGATATGATTAAGATACGGATCATCGGACAAATATGAATCTAAAGCAACATAATGATAACCCATGCTAAGGCTCAGATTCATGTACTCCCTTGTAACAACGGCGAAACTTTTGGTATCGTAGTTAACGCTTTCCAGGGCAGGTGTGCGCATCATTGCCGTAAAAACACCTCCTGCAGTGGCCATCCTCTCCGGCCCGTCCCAGGATATATCAGAGGAAGTCATCCCCTTCCAGATAGCCTGAAATGGCTTGCATATAATGGACTCTGCTTCAATTGTTTTCCTGTCAGGAGTAGTTACGCTGTCTTCAAACAAATTCAAAAGATACAGGCTTAAAGGCAGGTTTGTTTTTACCTGATAAATATTTTTCATTTTACCGAATCTGCTCTTTCCCTTTAAAGAGAACATTTCATTCAAAGCAGTCTCATGACAGAACCTTATTATATCGTGCCAGCTTTTGCATGAATTTTCTTTAAAATTTGCTGCACGGGGATCTGTGAGATTTAAGGGGAAAATCAGTTCTGCAAGTAATTTAAGCATGTTATACGATTCCGTTCGTTCGACATCAACTGCAATGGAATCCATAGTCACAGCATTGTCATCATCTAAAAGTTCCTCTATAATCCCCTTATAAATAATACCGCTGGTGGCATCAACGGTTATTTCCATATCATTTTCTAAAATCGAAAATATTTCCGGAACCCGGACTACACAGGGGACTTTGAACTCCCTTACCACCGATGACATATGATCAGTGAGATTGCCCTTTTCCACAACCACTGCCCTTGCCTTTTGAAAGGCTCCGATATACTGGGGAGAAGAGTGCTCAAGCACAAGAATACTCCCTCTTGGAAAATCAAAAAGATCATGGATATCCCTTGCCTTAAAAACTCTGCCTGCACCTGTTCCCGCAGCAACGGGCTGGGCTTTGTCAGATATTACCGGAGCATTAATTTTTTTTGTTGAAATTTTCTGTTCCGTGTTAATGTGTAAAGGCCTTGCCTGGACAATGATCAGTTCACCATGTTCATCAAAACACCATTCTATATCCTGTGCACATTTAAAATGTTTTTCAATAAGAATGGCTGCCTGTCCAAGCTTGTGAAGCTTTGCTTCTGTCAGACAGGGAACGGATATTCTGTCCCCTGGAACATTACCACGCTCAATTCCACCATGTGCTGACCGTTTTAAAAAAATCTCCTTTGGAACGATCTCCTGCCTCACCAGTGAAAAATCAGGAGTGCGGCTCAATATATATGTATCAGCTGAAATATCACCCTCCACAAGAAGCTGGCCCAGGCCCCATATTGCAGAGATTACAATTTCCTTTTTGTCCGGCCTGACAGGATTGGCAGTGTACATCACTCCTGAACACTCTGCATTAACCATTTCAAGGAACCCCACACTCATGTTTACATCGTCGGGGCGGATGTTTTTCATCCTCTGGTAAAGAATACTTCTGATATTATATTTACTTGCAGCAACGGATTTATATTTCTCAATAAGCTGTTTAGTTGGAACATTTAAGATGGTGGAGAACTGCCCGGCAAAAGAATCTTCAAGATCTTCCCCGATTGCACTGCTCCGCACTGCCCAGAAAACCGGTTTTTTATGTTCCCTTTCGATTTTCTCACTTTCTTTTTGGATAATATCTGATATTTCAGAAGGAATCTCTGCGTTTTTAATTAATTCTTTTATCTGCATTTCTGCTGCAAGAAGTTCATGGCTTTTGTTCACATCAGTACCATGCAGGATATTAAAAATCTTCCCAGGCAGATTATTGTATTCTGAAAAATGAGTATAGGCACATACGGTAAGTCCAAAACCATCCGGTATCTGCATATCACATCTGTTTTTCAATTCTCCGAGATTGGCCATTTTACTGCCAACCTTATCAATAAACTTTGTTGTGATTTTATCCATTGGAATAATAACCGGAGTATAAACAGGCTCTTTACTGCCCGTTGTAATTTCACGAATATTTTGTTCCAGAATTTGAAAAGCCCTGAACAAATCACTGTAATCCTCTCCTGATAAAGCCTGGAGATCAAAAAGTATATTTTTTATCCTTCTTGATAAATTTTTAATCATACCTTTTAGATATGGTATACTGATCAATTGCTGATTATAATATTTATTTTCAAGTTCCGTCATAAGATCCAGACTCTGTTCATTTTCCGTGAGCAGATCCAGAAAGGATTTATAACGCAATTGCAGGTCATCTTTAAGATCAGGCTCAGGTTCACTACTATCAACACCGGTTAGTTTCTGCTGAAATCTTTTCCAGAATCGAATCATTAATTCTTCCTTAATTTAATAAAATTTTGTCACATCATTCCGCTTTTTAAAATAAATATAAGCAGCCACAGCCCCATTGCTCCGGCAATTAGAAAGCCTAAAAGGCCTATTATGGGAATCCCCATCCAGATCGGTGGAATACCGGAAAGTACAATAAGAGAAGAGCCGATTATCAGGGCGGCAAGTATAATGGCAAAGGCGATCCGGTTGCTGATTCTATTGTGAACCGCATACATCTCGTCAAGCCCCTGGTGCTCGAATTCTATTTTCATTTTACCCTGTCGCAGCAGCCTGAAAATATCGTGAAGTTCTCCGGGTATATCCTGTAAAAGGTGAATCAAATCATTTCCGGAATTTGCAATATCCTTAATCATTCTTTTAGGATTGATTCTGTTCAATCTTATTTTCCTGATAAAGGGAGCAGCCTTCTCAATAACATCAAGATCAGGATCAAGCCTGCGGCCAATTCCCTCTATTGTGCTCAAAGCCTTTATCATTAAAAAAAGATCCTGTGGAATTATTAATTGGTGTTTTGTGGTAATTTCAAGAATATGATGCAGCATATCTCCGAAATCCACATCCTTTAAGGGACGATAACAATGTTTATCCATGAATTCGGCAATATCTTTCTGGAGTGAAGAATAATCATCAATGGGGTCATCAGAGTCGATCAGTCTTAGAAGTGCATCTGCGGCCTTTAATTCGTCCCTGTAAACAATACTTGAAATCAAATCTGCAAAACGCTCCCTTGTCCTCAGGGTAATTCTTCCCATCATTCCAAAATCTATGAAACAGAGATTATTTCCGGGAAGAACAAATATATTACCCGGATGGGGATCTGCATGGAAAAAACCATGGACAAAGACCTGCTTCATAATAAGGTCCAGTCCCTTACTTGCAATTTTACAGCAATCAAATCCTTTTTTTTTCAGAGTTTCAATGTCAGATGATTTAATACCATTTATATATTCCATGGTAAGAACACGCCTTGTTGTCAGTTCCCGATACAATACAGGTACATGAACCCCGGGTTCATTTACAAATTGTCTTGCAAACCGTTCCATATATGCGCCTTCAAGGGTGTAATCAAGTTCCTTTTCCAGCGTTACAGCGAACTCCTCAACTATCCTTGAAGGACGCTGTATATCCATTCCTTTGAGATGACGTTCCATTAAGCCTGCAAGATGCATCATTATTTCAAGATCCACCTCTATAATACGCTTAACTCCGGGACGTTGAATTTTAACTGCAACTTTTTCCCCATTAAGCGTAACAGCCATGTGCACCTGCCCTATGGAGGCGGCGGCAATGCATTTTTCTTCGAATTTTAAAAAAATCCGATCAAGTGGTTTTTTTAACTCTTTTTCAATGGTTATTTTAACATCTTCATATGGAAAGGACGGCACATTATCCTGGAGTGTGGCAAATTCTTCAATAAATTCGATGGGCAAGAGGTCAGGTCTCGTGGATAGGATTTGACCCATTTTAATAAAAGTAGGTCCCAGCTCTTCAAGGGCCATTCTTACACGTGCGGCACGGGACAGGCTTTCTATTTTTTCCCTGCGCCTGCGGGAAACCATATTAAGGCCTATTTCAAGATATTGTTCAATCCTTAAGGCATCTACAACATCTCCAAAACCATATTTAAACAGGACGGTCAGAATTTGACGATACCGCTGTACGTAGCGGTAAGTACGCCCTATATTTCCTATCCTTAAAAATGTCAAAATACCATCCTGTTTAAAGTTAAACGCCCGTTTTTAAAGACCAGATGAAATAAATGATTTTATTCATCTTTGTCTTTTTCGAGGTCTTTCTCAAGAGCCTCTTTTGCTCCCTTCCACATTCCTGTTATGCTTCCCTTTGCAATATTAATGGATTTTTTCCCGATCTCCTTTACCTCACCCGTGACAATACGGGCTGCTTTTTCTCCGGTATTACCAAAGGTTTTAACAGCTTCTTTTCCAAGATTCTTTAATCTGTCAGTCAGCCTGTCTGCAGCACTGCCCGTTTCTTCTTTAAAAGCTGTGCCTGTTGCTTTACTCTGGTCTGCAAGGTCATCTAACACTTTTCTTGCAACCTCTCCGGAACGTTTTCCCACCTTTAGAACCGTCTCGAGAAAAAGGGTTTTAATGGTTTTAAGGTCTTCTTTTGTTTCGCTTAAATCTTCACTTACAAATTCCTTTGCATTGTCTGAAATGGAGCCTGCCATGGACGTTATTCCTTGCTGAATACCCTTAAAGGCACCGCCTGTAACATCCTTGATATCTTTTCCCATTTCCTCGGCAGCATCAACGGCTCCAGATAAAATTTTTTCCGTGGTTTCTTTTATTAGACCTGCTTTCAGCCTGCCTTCTTTTAGAGCTTTTTTTGTGGCATCCCTTGTAATATTCACCACGGCCTCTTTTATATCACCTCCGGATTTTATGGCCTGTTTGACCGCATCTTTAACACCCTGTACATTAACACCTGAAAACTCTGAAGACCCTGTAAAATTAGTTCTGATGTCTGAAACTATTGATTCAAACATTTTTTTTATCTCTTCGGGCAATACATTTTCAGCCTCACTTACACCTTCAATACCGATTTTTAAAAATCCTGCCAGTTTTTTCTCTTCAAGCCTGATTTTTTCCTCAAGGTCCTTGATCTCAGCTCTCATTGCACCAAGGCTCTTATCTTTACACAGTTTTATACCGGCCATAATTCCTTTAACAGCAGATGCAATATTTTCCTTCTCCCTTTTACCGCCATCTTCTTTTTCATCATGAAATGATTTAACGGCAGCAATTACAGCATTTTTTACAATGGGTTTAAGTTCGTCAGCTTTATCTGTATTTTCTTTTACAGCATCATAAATTGTATCCCTGAAAATTTCATATACCTTTTCAGACCTTATACCTTCTGTTTCTTCTGCCTT
>WFQS01000032.1 GCA_015486915.1 Desulfobacteraceae bacterium | reverse complement strand
TACCGACTATCTCGGCATTAAAAAAGATCGTATCACCTGGGGAATCACTGTTCCTGATTCCATTGATATCAATTTGCCGGCCAGGTACATCATACTCAACATTGGCGCAACTAAAAAAGCAAATCTCTGGCAGGCTGAAAAATTTGCCGATCTATCAAAACTGATCCATGATAAAACAAAAATAATGTCTGTTCTCACCGGGGGAGGAAAAGAAGATGTTCAAAGAGCTTTGGAAATTACAGCTCTTGCAGGAAAATCAGTGATCAATCTTGTGGGAAAAACAAGTATAACAGAACTTGCAGGAATAATCGCCGGTTGTGAGGTGGTTGTAAGCTGCGATACCGGCCCCATGCATTTATCAGTTGCCCTCGGTAAAAAAACAATTGCCCTGTTCGGCCCCTCTGATCCCCGAAGAACAGGCCCTTACAGGGGAGAAGTTATTAAAAAATCAATATCATGCTCTCCGTGTAACAGGAAGAAGTGTCCAGATCCCATATGCATGGCGATGATTACACCCGATGATGTGTTCTCAAAAATCTCTGAATTATTGTAGTCTGTACCCTTATGATCAAATGTAAAACAGAGTCCGGTGGTAAATTTCATGGAATTTCAGGGACGAAAATCGGGAATTCTCATATGTGTTATGCTTTTTTCTCTTCCCAACTTTAGTAACTATGATTGCCATGCCCTTATTTTTTTTTATTTCCTGTACTTCTTAGTGAGCGAATATAAGCATGTACAGACAGAATTTCGTTCTCATTGAGTATGTCTTCCCAGCTCGGCATAGGTGTGCCTGTACTGCCTTTTTTAATGATGTAAATTCGCCCTTGGTCAGAATAATATTTTGAGTGCTCAGGATCAGTGAAATTCGCTGGTTTTTGCTGGAACGAAGCAGCTGCAGGGCCGTCTCCTTTGCCGCTCTTTCCATGACAGACTATGCATGATTTGGTATATATTTTTTCCCCTGAGGCCAGTTGTTTTTCAGTGGCTTCCTGCACAGGCTGATTGTATTGAGCACCAAGTTCTTTTTTTATTTTTTGCCGGACCTCGCTCATGCGATTCATGTGCATCCCTGTGTGTCTGCCTTCCGCATGCTTGTTGCCTGGACTTGCATAGCTGGTTGCCGCTATTGAAGCAATAATAAATATGATTGCTGTTCTGATGGGTGATAATGTAATTTTCATATAAAAAAAACTCCGGAAACAGATTTGTATCCTTTCCCTGGCAAACTTAAAATCAGTTTACAGGGAAAGGACAAACGCTTCATAAATAATCGATTACTTAATTTATTTTATGGTTGTTATGCTCCAAAATCAAGTTCTTCATCTATCTGATCCTGGCTCTCCTGAGACCATACAGTTTTCCATTTACCGTTTTTTAAAGCCTCAAATTTCTTGGCCCTGATGGATTTGTATTTAGAATTGATATCGCCTGAAACCCGAACTTTTTCTGCTATATGTCTGGCAAGTTGAGCACGATCAAGATTCGGAATAAAATAATAATTGCCTGTGGCTGTGAGAATAACAAATATTCGTTCAGCAGAAACCACAGGGTCTTCTTGCCCAACGGGGCATGTTTTACCCATCGTAATACAGTGAAACCCCTGGACAGTCCCTACGATACTTCCAGATCCAGCGAACGCCCATGCCGGAATCAGAACAAAAGTCAAAATCATTACAAATGGTATCAATTTTAATCTTAATTTTTTTTTCATTTTTCATTCCTCCATTATCTAAAATAAAGTTAATAAAGTTTTAAGTCCCCTTCATTTCCATTCAATACTCCATTTACGATGGCCAACCTCCTCTGTGCTTACAAGTTTCCATTTAACTTCCCCCCTAATCTTAAACTGCCGTATAATTCATTCTTTCCGATTTATTTAAATCTTAGTCGGATTTGAATAAAGATCTTGTTTTCTTAATAGAGCAAAAGGTATGCCGGTATTAAAACATTAAGTTAAACAAATTATAAGACTTTGATATTTCAGGTATAAGTAGGTCACAATTAAATGTTTTGGCAC